>JBFFKD010000017.1:0-14151 GCA_041555595.1 Motiliproteus sp. | reverse complement strand
GTCCAAAGAGTTAGCTGCAACGGGAATGAGACAAGTAGTGCAACACGTGCCACCATCGCAGGGTTAAACAGGTTCTGTCCCAATCCACCAAACACCTGCTTGCCCACTACGATCGCTAGAAAGCTCCCCACCACGCCAATCCACCAAGGCGCCCAAGGTGGCAAGCTGATCGCCAACAACCAGGCGGTCAGCAGCGCTGATCCGTCTGATAGAATGGGTAACAGGGGTTTACCCGCCAGCTTCAGGCACAGCGCTTCAAACAACAGCGCTGATATCACCGTGATCAAGAACAGATTGATCGCCGGCCAGCCGAAGAGGTACAAGCCCCACAATGTGGCAGGAAGCAGAGCCAACATCACCCACAGCATGGTGCGACTGACACTGCTGCTGGCTAGCGTATGCGGTCCACTGATCAGAGTTTGAGTCATGCGTCCACCTCCGTTGAGGTCTGCTGTTGAGGTTGTGGTGTAGCACCTGAAGAATCATCCTGGGACCTAGCCGCTTTTGCAGCTTCTGCCGCTTTTTTTTCTTGTGCCTGCGCTTTCCGCAACGCGGCCTGTTGTGCTTTTTGGCGTTCCAGCTCTGCCATGCGTTGCTCTTTTGCTGCCGACAGTTCAGCGGCATTGGCCAGTTTTTTATCCTGAGTTTTACGCGCTAGCAGCTGCCCCTTGCCGTAATGGAAGTACTGCACCAGAGGGATTTTTGATGGACACACATAAGCGCAAGAGCCGCAGGCGATACAGTCACTTAGCCCCAACTCACCTGCTGCACTGAAATCTTCTTTACGAATCCGTTTGGCCATCTCCAGCGGTAACAAGCCCGCAGGGCAAACACTGACACAACGGCCACACCGGATACACGGACTCGGCATCGCAACACGGGTCTCGGCATCGCTTAAGGCGATGATGCCACTACTGCCTTTGATGATTGGGACCTGTGAGTGTGGCAGCCATTGCCCCATCATCGGCCCACCGACCAGTAAGCGCTCATAGTTGTCATCATCCAAGCCACAGTGGCGTAGCAACTCCTCGACCAAGGTGCCCAGCGGCACCTCCAGATTGGCCGGATGGGGTACCGCCCCCCCGCCGACAGTCACGATTCGTGAAACCAGCGGCTTGCCAAGCACCAAGGCCTCATAGACGGCGAAGGCGGTTGCTACGTTATGCATCACCACCCCAAGGTCAGTGGCGTGTGCCCCGGCAGGAACCTCCCTGCCGGTTACGGACTGGATCATCTGTTTCTGCGAACCCTGCGGGTAACGTGTCGGTACCGAAACGGTATTGATCCGCGCGGGGTTAGAACACAGGTCACGCAATGTCTCTAACGCGACCTCCTTGTTATCCTCCACTACGATCACCGCCTGCTTGGCGTCGAGGCAGCGCAGCATCAACTCCACGCCTTGCAGAATCTGCCCTCCTCGTTCACGCATCAGGCGATCGTCGCAGGTCAGATAAGGTTCACATTCACCGCCGTTTATGATCAACGTTTCGACCTGATGCTTGCGCGCCATATCGAGTTTTACCGCAGCTGGGAAAGTGGCGCCTCCCATACCAACGATACCGGCGTCGCGAATCAGCAGCGCCAATTCATCGCCACTGAGCTCAAAAGGGCTTTGCTGCGGCTTCTCCCAAGGTGTCTGAAGCGGATTAACATCGATGATGGCTGTGATCACGGGAAGTGCAGCTGGATGCGGAGAAGCAAACTCTTCGATCGCAATCACTGTGCCGTCAACCGGTGAATGTACCGGCGCTGATATCCTGCCGACACTACCGCCCAACACTTGACCACGAACAACCTGCTGATCTACTTTCACCTGCGCTACGGCAGGCTCACCAATATGCTGCTGCAAAGGGACATAAAGGCGATCTGGCAGCGGCATGCGTTCGATCGGTCGATCACTAGTACGCTCTTTTTTCTCCAGCGGGTGGATACCGCCGCGAAAGCTAAATAGCCTCATCAAGCCACCTCCGCAGGATTCTTGGGCTCGTTATCACCCGTATCATTGATCGTTGTCGCAGCCATGGGGTTCTGTATGGGTTTGGGCCACTGCCAGGTACCGAGTGTTGCTCTGGGACGACGTAGTTTGATTCCCATGGTGGGACAGATATCGATACACTTATCACATCCGGTACAAGCGTCGCTGACCACACAATGCAACTGTTTAGGTGCTCCGACGATGGCATCGGTCGGACACACCTTGATACAGCGGGTACAGCCGATACATTGTTGATCAATCACCACCGCCACCTGCTGCTCGCGCTCAGTCATATCCGTTAGATCCAAAGTGACACCTAGCTTATGCGCCAACGCTTCGGCCAACGTTTTTCCACCCGGCGGACACAGCGTGACAGGGACCGTTCCTTGTGCCAGCGCCTTGGCCCCTGCCGGGCAACCTGCAAGACCACATTGGCCACAGTTAGTACCAGGCAGCATGGCCTCAATCTCCTGTACTATCTCCGGCTCCTCCACTTTGAGTCGGATAGCGGCCAAACCGAGCAGGTAGCCCAGCGTCAATCCCAATAGAGCCAAAGAGATAATTGCAGCTAACATAGGATGCTCCGTGTTCGTTTAACCTAAGTACGAGGGGCCAGCACTTAGGGAGAATCAATTCATTATTGGGTAGGCAATCCAGCAAAACCCATAAACGCCATCGACAGCAGACCGGCCACGATAAAGCCGATCGGAATACCGCTAAAAGCATCCGGCACATCGGCAAACTCCAGCCGTTCGCGCAGCCCTGCAAAAACGATCATGACGAGACAGAAGCCCAACGCAGAGCCGAAGCCGTACAGCAGGCTCTGTAAAAAACTGTTACCCGCCTGCACATTCAGTAATGCAACACCCAGTACCGCACAATTGGTGGTGATCAACGGCAGGAAAATACCCAGCATCTGATACAGCAAAGGACTGGTCTTCTTCACCACCATCTCGGTGAACTGCACGACTGCGGCGATAACCAAAATAAAGGTGATGATGCGCAGAAAACCGATATCGAGCGGGACCAAAATAAACCGTTCGATCGCCCAACTCGCGGCTGCAGCAAGGGTCAGCACGAAGGTGGTGGCCAGCCCCATGCCCAGTGCTGTATCTAATTTCCCGGAGACACCCATAAAGGGACAGAGCCCCAGAAATTTCACCAGCACCACGTTATTAACCAACGCCGTACCAAGAATAAGAACTAAGTATTCGGTCACAGCTCTCTCCAAAACAGTGCACAGATCAGTTCAGTGCACTGTTGAAGTTGCAGGCGCTATGCCAACCATAAATCGAACTAACAAAAACCGATAAATCATTGTTTATTGGATGTTTAATTACGTAAGCAGAAGCCATGACCAATAATGCTTACTGTTGTTTTTACGACACTAGCCAGCGTATTCAGACACCTTTGTCACAAACACAACAAACCCTCTAAGTCGCATGGTTATTGGCCTCGAACCCGAATCTATGCGCATGGCTCATTAATTGCTAACTAATCAATATAAAGAATGGAACAGCCGATCGGCACAACAGATATAAAAGCTCGCAGACGTTATTAATCGTTAAGTAACAGCCATTCAATCGTTCAAAGACAGATGGGTGCCTTCTTATGGCCAGACAACAAACCAACATCACCGCTTATGCAGATATGCTTCCCCCCGAGGTCTATTTTGAAACGGTTAAGCAGTCACCCGTCGCGATTAGCATTACCGATACCCAGTCTCGCATCCTCTATGTTAATGACGCCTTTACTGCAGTAACGGGATACTCACTAGAGGAGCTACAAGGCCAGCACACCCGGATGCTATCTGCAGGCAAAACGCCCAGTTGTATCTACGGTGAGTTATGGAGTGCGCTACTCAAACAACAGGTATGGACCGGTCGTTTGGTCAACAAGCGCAAAGACCACCGCCTCTATCTGGCTGAACTCACCATCACGCCCGTTATTAGCGATACAGGGGATACCACCCACTATCTGGCGATGCACAGAGATATCACACGACTTCAAAAACTGAATCAAGACCTTGAAAACCAGCGCACCCTGACCGATTCCATCGTCAAGACCAGCCCTGTCGCGACGCTATTGATCGATAACCAAAACGTTATTCGCTTTGAAAACCCAGCCGTTGAGCAGCTCTGCCTCATACTGGGTTGCGATACCCTGTCTTTAACCACCGTTCTGGCCAAGCGGCTTGGGCTGGTATTTGATCAATGCCCTGATTTTGCCGGTTTGGAGCTGCGCTACGACATCCCTGGAATAGGCACACCCCGCTGGTTAAATTGTTCAGGGACCGCTCTGCAACTGTGGCAGAGCGATGACAGCTTCAATCAGGAGCAGGTCTATGACTGCCTTCTGCTCACCGTGAGCGACATCACCGACCTTAAGGTCCAGCAGGAAGAGGTTCGCATCAATGCGCTGATGGCGCGCTTGGCGGAAAACGAGTTATTACACAGCATGCGAGAAGCACTCAACGGTGCCATCTACCAGTTGCAGCGCCCGCTCAACATCACCGGTGCAGCTGCGGCTATCCAGCAAAAGCGTAGCGGCAAAGAGGACCCATTGCATCAAACCCTGCGAGAGGTTCAAGCATCGTGTCAATTGGCTATCGATACCCTGCAACACGCGCTACCAGGACCACCGATAAAACGAAAAATGCCGCTCAACATCAATGAACTCCTTAGGGAGGTACTGTCGCTCTACACCGAACGTTTACTGGCCGATGGCGTCATTGTCGACTGGCAACCCTGCAATACGCTGCCCAGTGTATTGGGTGACGACATATCACTGTGCAATCTATTTAAGCAGCTTTTAGATAACGCACTTAACGCCATGTCAGACCATAACACCCGTGATCGAGAGGTGATGATCCAGACCCAGCGCAGCGGCAACGGCATTCGGATAACGGTTGGCGATAGCGGCCCCGGGATCCCTGAAGCCAACCGCCACAAGGTCTTCCAGCCCTTCTTTAGCACCCGTAAGAATCCGTCCAACCGTGGCGGAATGGGGCTGGTACTGGCACAGGATGTTGCCAATGACCACGGTGCCACGATAGAGATCAACCAAAACACGATATCCGGTTGCTGTTTTGAACTGAATTTCCCTGCCCTGTCTGAGCTGTGAGGTGTCACTGTGCATGATGTAACGATCCCAATAAACAGCGAACGCCACCGAGGCGAGCTTCTGCGGCTACAACTCAACACCCTTTACCGTGTGAGCGAAGTCCTCAATCGCTCGCTGGATCTGCAATCGACCCTAAACCAGGTACTGCAGGTACTGCACGCGAAGGCCTCGATGTCGTATGGCATGGCAACGCTACTCGATCCTCAAAGCGGTCAGATGCTATTGAACGCAGTGCACTCGCCAGATCAACAAAAACTGCCCAATGTACACTACACCGAGGGTGAGGGTTTGATCGGCAGCATCATGGAGACAGGGCAGTCGCTGGTCGTAGAACGGTTGGCCAACGAACCTGAATTTCTCGACAAACTCGGCCTCTACGACAATGAACTACCATTTATCGGCGTGCCTATCTTTGCCGGTAATGACACCCCTGTGGGCGTACTGGCCGCACAGCCGCCAAAGGAAGCGCAAGCATTGATGCAGGACCGGGTCCAGCTGATGGAGATGATCGCTAACTTGATGGGGAACAGTGTTCGCCTGTCCTGGGATGTAGAGAGTGAGCGTAAGAGCTTAACCAATGAGCGCGATAGCCTGCGCCGGGCGATCAAGGGTGAGCATGGGTTTGATAACGTTATCGGCTCATCACCGAAGATGAAACAGGTTTTCGAGCAGGTGCGTCAGGTCGCCAAGTGGGATACTACGGTGCTGATCAGGGGACAGTCAGGCACCGGCAAGGAGCTGATTGCCAGTGCCATCCACTACAACTCCCCCAGAGCCAGCTCGACCTACGTAAAGCTCAACTGCGCGGCCCTACCCGATAACCTGTTGGAATCAGAACTGTTCGGCCATGAAAAAGGCGCCTTCACCGGTGCATCTCAACAACACAAAGGCCGATTTGAACAGGCCGACGGCGGCACCCTGTTCCTGGACGAGATCGGCGAGATCAGCCCGACCTTCCAAGCGAAGTTACTCAGGGTGTTGCAGGAGGGTGAGCTACAACGTGTCGGCGGAACCAAAACGCTCAAAGTCGATGTAAGGATCATCGCCGCCACCAACCGAGACCTGGAGTCGGAGGTGGCTGAGGGGGATTTCCGTGAAGACCTCTATTATCGCCTCAATGTGATGCCGATACAGGTCGCCCCATTGTGCGAAAGGATTGAAGATGTACCGGCATTAACCCGGTTCCTGGTCAATAAGCTGTCCAAACGACAAGACCGACCGCTAGAGATCAAAGACAGCGCTATCCGTCTGCTGATGCAGCACCCCTGGCCCGGTAATGTTCGGGAGCTGGAGAACTGCCTAGAACGCGCAGCGATCATGAGCCAACAGGGGTGTATCGACCAAGAGGCGATCAGTATGACTGGCGTGATCGATCCCAACCGTGCGCCGATGGCATCGACACCGCAAAGCATCGATCTTGATGATCCTGACCTCGATGATCGAGAACGTGTCATCGCTGCACTGGAGCAAGCCGGCTGGGTGCAGGCTAAAGCGGCTCGACTCCTTGGCATGACCGCGCGGCAGGTAGCGTATCGAATTCAGATACTGGATATCCCGGTGAGAAAGATGTAATCGACACAGCTTATGTAAGAGTGACACTGATTCAACGGAACGATCGTGTTCAAACAGTGACGTTTCAATGACGCGGAGATTGTTAGCTATTTCTACCTATGGCGAAGATACACAATGACTAGAACATCACCATAGATTACCTACAAGATGCAGACTCTTACGCTCTGTCATTGACAACGCCTGTCCCTCCTCAGCAATCGATAAAACTCTTGCTCGAGTCAGTAGCCTGCTATCAAGCCATGAAATTTTCAGTTGTGATCTAGCCTTTTGCATCATCGCTACGTTTTACCCAACCTGGCGCGATAGACCCGTCACCGCCGCACCGCTACCGAGCTGAACGTATGACGCATCTCCCTACCCGCTAGTAAAAAGTGAGTTTGTACGTCTATTGTGCGACAACCACAGCAAAATGCATTGTCAGCTTAGTAACAATTCAGCATTCAACAAACATTACTTCCTTTAAATAACAGTAACTTAAAATAGAATCTGTTCTAGGCGCGCTCTTTGCATTATCAGTTATAGCGGCTGGATATGAACCCCAGTCAAGTAACATTATTCCAGCCAGAATAAGATTCTGACTGCAGGTTATCCAAGGAGATTTGCGATGGAGATGATCGCCACCAGCGGCAGTCCGAAAGCAGCAGGTTGCAGCGCCAGTGCCTGTGGTAGCAGCAGCGACAGCCTTGCGGAGATGCCCGAGTCGGTGCGCAAGCAGGTTGAAAACCACCCCTGCTTTTCAGAAAAAGCACACCACCATTTTGCCCGGATGCACGTGGCCGTAGCACCGGCGTGCAACATCCAATGTAACTATTGCAACCGCAAGTACGATTGCAGTAATGAATCCCGCCCCGGCGTAGTTTCTGAAGTACTAGAACCGGATCAGGCGGTCCGTAAGGTTAAAGCAGTGGCTGCCAATATCCCGCAGATGACAGTACTGGGAATCGCCGGCCCCGGTGACCCGCTAGCGAACCCGGAGCGCACCTTTACCACATTTAGACGCCTGGCTGCTGAGACACCGGACATTAAGCTCTGCGTCTCTACTAACGGTTTGCGCCTGCCAGAATTTGCCGATGAGATCGCTAAATTCAACATTCAACATGTGACGATCACCATCAACTGCCTAGATCCGGAGATCGGTGCCAAGATCTATCCATGGATCTACTGGAATAATCGCCGTATCCGTGGCGTCAAGGCGGCTAAGATTCTGCTTCGCAATCAGATCAAGGGGCTGGAGATGTTGGTCGAGCGAGGCGTGTTGGTGAAGGTTAACTCGGTGATGATCCCCGGGGTTAACGACCACCACCTTAAAGAGGTCAGCAAGCTGGTCAAAGCCAAAGGCGCTTTCTTGCACAACGTGATGCCGCTGATCGCAGAAGCCGAACACGGCACCTTCTATGGCTTAACCGGACAAGCAAGCCCCAGCGGACGCGAGTTGCGTGAACTGCAGGATAGCTGCTCCGATTCGATGAGCATGATGCGCCACTGTCGTCAGTGTCGGGCCGATGCAGTCGGCATGCTGGGTGAAGACCGGGGACAGGAATTTACCCTCGACAAGCTTGCTGAGCAGGAGATCGACTATGAAGCAGCGATGGTCACCCGCAAGAAGGTGCATTCGGCCATCATGGAACAGCTCGACGCCGAGCGTAAACACTCCCTAGCCGCGACTTCAACGCCGCCTCAAGTCGTTGCAGATGATGCCCCGAATATTCAAGGTGCTGAGATCTTGATGGCTGTTGCCACTAAAGGACAGGGCGTAATTAATGAACACTTTGGCCACGCCAAGGAGTTCGTTATCTATCGGGTCGGGGCGGAAGAGATCGAGCATGTGGGGCAGCGCAAGGTTGACCTGTATTGCGGTGGGGTCAGCGATTGCCCCGATGAGAGCGAACAGGACAACCGCCTGCAGGGGCATCTGGATGCTCTGTCCGACTGTAGCGCCGTGTTGTGCGCCAAAATTGGCTTCGGCCCTTGGCAGCAGCTGGAAGCGCTTGGCATCGCACCCTCAGGTGAATATGCCTACGAAAGCATCGACAGAGCGCTGCGTCAGTTCTATCAACACTTACTGGCGCAGGAAAAGCTGCCATCTGAATCGCCAACGATGACCCTATCGAGCCAAGTGTCTGCCTAATCGGTAGCGCACTGATAACTGTCGAGGAGAGATTACATGGCTTTAACAATTACCGATCGCTGCGTTAACTGCTACGCCTGTCTGGAGGTCTGTCCTAGCAGCGCCATCAGTAAAGGCGACACACAATTCCATATCGATCCCATCGCCTGCACCGAGTGTGCAGGCGATTTTGCCGATCCACAATGTGCCAGCATCTGTCCAGTCGAACAGGCGCTGCTCGATGGATTCGGTAATGAGATCCACCCACTAGGCTCGTTGACTGGCATCCCGCCAACGCTTCGAGCCGTTGACGAGACTCAGCCATCGCAATTACCTCCAGGCTAAGGAGGAACTATGCCTCATGCTACGCACATGCAAGATAACCGGCTACAGATCTTCGACTTGCTGACCGATAACGCGATCGATCACCCCAATACAGTCCCCCTGGCTGAGATCGTCGCCAGCTGGCAAGCCGGGTTTGGCGTTTTACCCGGCTATCTTGGGATGGACAGCGACGATTTTAATCGCTTCCACCTCTGCTATTTCGGTACCGTGATTGCCCGGCACCCATCGCAGCATAACCAGCGACTCGATCACCGTCTGGATGACTTGCGTTTGGATCTGCTCAAATTGCTACAAACCCATGCCCTGGATGACAGTGACGACGTACGTTGGGTCGGTGAACTAATCGCCACCGCCTGCCAAGGCAGTGATCATCTGTGGGAGGATCTGGGCGTCTGGAATCGCGGCTCGCTAAGTGCCCTACTGCAGCACAACTTCCCTACCCTAGCGGCTAAAAATAACCGCGACATGAAATGGAAAAAGTTCTTGTTCAAGCAGCTATGCGAAACGGAAGGGATCTATATCTGCCGCGCACCTACCTGCGATGAATGTGCCGACTTCAATGATTGCTTCGGCTCAGAAGACTAACGCCGCTGACATGAATACAAGGTCATCCCCAGCCTCCTCCACCGTGCCTAGCACTGATCCTGCGACCCGGTTAGGGCGGGTCAGAGGCAGCTATCTAGGCTTAGCGGTGGGGGATGCCCTAGGGGCCACGGTCGAGTTCATGACCCCTAACGAGATACGTCACCAGCACGGCGTCCATAATCAGATCATTGGAGGTGGCTGGTTGCGACTGCCCAAAGGCCAGGTTACCGACGATACCACCATGGCGCTGGCGCTGGGCCAGGCGATTATTGACAGCGGTAGCATCGAGGCCCCAGCTATTGCCCAAGCCTTCGATAACTGGATGCGCGCCAAGCCGGTTGATATCGGCCACACCGTGCGTAGCGGCTTGATGCGTTACCGTCGAACAGGTGAAACCAACGCGCCTGAAGATGAGATGAGCGCGGGCAACGGCGCCTGTATGCGCTGCCTGCCTATCGCTATCGCAACACTAGGATGGTGTGAGGCAGAGGTACGTCAAGCCTCTAAAATCCAGGCCCATATCACCCATAACAACCCGCTATCGGATGCCGGCACAGAAACAGTCATTCTGATGATCCAAGCACTATATAACGGCCTTTCTCTAAACCAACAGCTGCATCAATATGTTCAGCCACTGGCGACTAAGCATTCAGAATTCGCCTTTAGAAAGCGCCCCTGCCAAAACCCCAGCGGTTTTATCGGCCACACCTTGAGGGTGGTGTTTGAGGCATTGTTTGATACCGATACATTCGAGGGCTGTGTGGTAGAAGCGGTGAACCGCGGCGGTGATGCCGATACAACGGGCGCAATTGCGGGGATGTTGGCGGGTGCCTACTATGGCGAACAGGCGATACCCAGACGCTGGTTAAGGGCTCTCAATAGCGAGGTTACTAAACAGTGCAGTGATCAAGCGCTAGCGCTAAAGTCACTGTGACAAGGGTGACCAGTATCGACTGATAATCTCGTTCTTATTTATGTAAATGATTGTTGTTAACCTCAGGGGTCTATCTCGGCCACCACCATACCAAATGCGCTATCTAGATCATCAGTCAAGCCCATACAGTGCCCACTGTCATGGATCAGGTAGAGGTTGAAATCTTGATATTCCCTGTAAGGCTCTGCGGCACCCATCTCATCGTCAGAACAGAACACCAGGTGCACCGGTTCAAACTGCGCTCGCAGTTCACAGATCGCCGCCTCACTGCATCCCGACAGGAGGAGGGTTTGCGCGATACTGTTTAACGTTGTTGGTGCGATCATGGCAAGCTCCGCATCCATCGCTGTTGCGCCTTTTTTTGCTCCAGCTCGGTCAGTTTTTGCAGAATGCTCTGCTCCATCTGATCAAAAGCCAGCACCTGTTCGGCTTGGATCTCACTGCACATCACCAGGTGCAGGCCCAGTTCGGTCTCGATCGGCGCGCTGATCTGCCCGGCTTCAAGCTGAAACAAAACACGATCAATTTCGGGATAGAGGTGGCCTTGTGGAATCCAACCCATCTCGCCGCCATTGAGCGCCGAGGGACATTCGGAAAATTGTTGTGCTTGCTGCTTAAACCGTTTCAGGTTGCCTCCGATCTTAGTGTATAGCTTGCTGATCCGTTTCAAGACAGCAGCACGGTTGTTTTCGGGGTACTCAGGATTAATGGTTATCAATAGATGCCAAGCCTGACGTCGCTGCGGTTTGATAAACTTTTCCGGATTACTCTGGTAGTAGCTCAGGGCCTGCTCTGTTTTAACCGGCTCGACCGTTGCGGTTTGTTGTTCCAACACGAGTTCCAACACCAGCTCCACTCGCAACTGTCGTTCCAGCAGATCACTGAGTGACGATACACTCAGGTCAAGCCGTGCCAGATCATCAAGAAAACTACCTACATCCGTATACTGAGCTTCCAGCTCGGCTAACGTCTTACGCAGCAGCTGATCCGGCACAACAACGGCCATCGCTTCGGCACTGCTCAGCACTTTAGATTCCATCTGCAACTGACTAGCCACCGTAGCTTCAAGCCACCTGAATTGATCATCTTTGAGCTGCTCCGGTTGGCAGCCAAAATAGTGTTGCGCTGCCCGCATCCGGTAGTAAGCCGTATGCGCTTCAGATAACGACAACGGCACGTGCGTCAACATTTCTGCTGTTGATTTTGAAACTTTAGGGTCAGAAGACATCAGACTAAACTCCCGTGCTTGATACAAAGTTATGGATTCACTGGGTTGGATGCAGATAGCAAATCTAAACTTGAATCCAACTCCGCTGGCAGCGGCTGTAAGGCCTGCTCACGAACCTGCAGCGTCCTGCCGGAGAAACGGACTTGATAACCCACCCCATCACCCTCCTTCCCACGCAGTACCCGTAGCACCTGCCCTCGGTCACCAATATTGACGACCACATCCCCGGCAAGGGCCAGGTTACGAGCCGATTGCACCCATTGGCGAAACTCAAACTGACTCTCCACCCAAGGATCATCGACCCTTATCAACTCCTGTTCTCGGCATCCAACCTGGATATCCTGTTCCAGAAAGTGAATACGATAGATAATTTGATCCTGCAGGAAGGTTCCGACATCAACCACATAGCCGGTACTTCCGCGCAACACCAGTAGGTCGCCGCGCTGCTTGCCGGGATAGGTTCCATCGTCACGCAACGTTCGAATCACGCGTAGTTGCTGACCGTATTCATATAGTGGCTGCATCGTTGTACTCCTATTCCCGCTTATAGTTGTGCTCTTAGTTACGCTCTGATGATGGAGTTTGAACGGTTAACCCGAACGGGTTAGGCAAAGTCATCGGCACTAACAAAACCAGGCTCGGGAGTTTTAAAGACCCGCAGCGCTTTCTGTTCCTGCGCACTGGAGTCCACAAAATCCAGGTAAGCCTGCTCCAACCAAGAGCCGTAATGCGCAAACATATCCACATTATCCAGTGGCGTAGATTTATGCAGGTAGTCGTGAAAACGCTGCAGTATATGCAGTCGATAGACCTGCACAACTTTAGGGTCGAAACGGATTCCAAAGTGGTCCAGAAACTCTTCCGCGCTGCTCAGTTCATCCAGGTCATCTTTTAATTGCGCTTGAATGACACTTATATCAGCCATAACGATTCCTCTCAGGCACTCAGTTGACGGTAGTAACTCAGTAACTCGCCGCGCCCCGGAGAGCGCTTGCGCCGTTCACTGAAACGGCGCACCCACGGCAAAATACGTGATGCCTGGTCCCGTTTTAGCTTCAGCCCCAGCTCGGCATAGGCCAGCATCAATCCGCTAACCCCCGAGTGCTTTCCGAGCACCATTTTGTGCTCTCGTCCGACTTCAGCCGGGTCGATCGCCTGATAGTTGTGGGGGTCTTTCAGCAATCCATCAACATGGATGCCCGCTTCATGGGTAAAGACCCCCTCACCCACCACGCTTTTCTGCCATGACAAAGGCCGCCCTGATGCCAACACCACCAGATCACTCAGGTCCTGAAAACCCAACAGGTTGATCCCCAGTTGATAGCCATGCAGCTTTTCCAGTCCCATCACCACCTCTTCTAGCGGTGCGTTACCGGCGCGTTCGCCCAGGCCGTTGACGGTGGTATTTATGTGGGTTGCGCCTCCCATCGCCGCAGCCAGCGAATTGGCAGTCGCCAACCCCAGGTCGTCATGTGCATGCATCTCCAGGTCCAGATCAAAGCGTTGGCGTAATTGTGTAAATTGTGCGTGTACCGCAAAGGGCTCCATCACGCCCAGGGTATCGGCAAACCGAAACCGTCGGGCGCCAGAACCTTGGGCCACTTCGGCCACCGCCATCAGGAACTCGGGGTCAGCGCGCGATGCATCCTCAGCACCGATACAAACCTCCAATCCCAAATCACGGGCTCTGGCGATATGCCGAGGAATCATCGCCAACACCGCGTTACGATCGCTGTTCAATTTGCTACCGATCTGCTGATCCGACACTGGGATCGACAGGTCGACCGTCTGGACCCCCAGACCGGCACACAGGTCGATATCGTCAGCACGCATCCGGCTCCAAACCATCAGATTGGCATCGAGTTGCAATGCCGCCAACGCGCGGATTGCATCGCGTTCGCAATCCCCCATCGCCGGGATACCGACCTCAAGCTCGTGCACACCTAAGGTGTCTAAACGGCAAGCAATCTCGAGTTTTTCATCCAGCGTAAAGGCGACACCGGCCGACTGCTCACCATCGCGTAGGGTAGTGTCATCGATGATCAGGGTTTTGGCTGTCCATTGATTCGTATGCGACATCACTCAATCCTCCTCGCTTTAGCCATAAACCGGTGCAAAAGCTTGCTGCGGGTCAGTGACCGGCGAGCCATCACTCCAGTACGGCGACATCTCCCGCAGTTTGGCTATGATCGAGGGCATCACCTCGATCACTGTATCGATCTCCTGCTTGGTATTTTCCCGTGACAATGAGAAGCGAATACTTCCATGAGCAGCGGTATAGG
>JBFFKD010000016.1:0-14186 GCA_041555595.1 Motiliproteus sp. | reverse complement strand
GGATTACCGGAACTGCCGGTGAGGCGCAGCAATTGGTTAGTGACGCGACGCTAACCGGGCCGTTGGCGTTGGTGATGGGGGCTGAGGGCTCGGGGATGCGTCGTTTAACCCGAGAGAATTGCGATCAGTTGATCAAAATTCCGATGGCCGGTTCTGTCAGTAGTCTTAACGTTTCGGTCGCAGCAGGTGTTTGCTTGTTTGAAGCAGTGCGCCAGCGAAATGGCTAAATAGCGTCAGCGCAGTCGCTGTAAATCCAGCGAGGGTTGGAAGGTCGGTCTGAGTGCTTGCCTAGGCTGGTTTAAGTCTGTAGAATTCGCGATCCCTAAAACTAAGTTAACTCCTTGCTTCTCACCGAATCATTCCGATACGCGTTGGGAGGCTGTTAACCCATAAGGAGACGTAATGCGTCATTACGAAATAATCTTCATGGTCCATCCGGATCAGAGTGAACAAGTTCCAGCTATGATCGAGCGCTACACCGGCATCATCGAAGGTGACAGCGGTAAGATCCATCGTCTGGAAGATTGGGGCCGTCGTCAGTTGGCTTACCCAATCAACAAAATCCACAAAGCTCATTATGTTCTGCTTAACGCAGAGTGCAGCAATGACGCTTTGGCCGAACTGACTAACCTGTTCCGCTTTAACGATGCTGTCATCCGTAACATGGTTGTCCGCATGAAAGAAGCTGAGACCGGTGTTTCTCCGATTAAGGCTGCCGAAGCTCGCGACGACCGTCGCCCGCCTCGTCGTGAAGCCCCAAAGCGTGAAGAGCAAACTGAACAAGCGCCTGCCGCTGAAGCGACTTCTGACCAAGCGGCTGCTGAATAAGCTTTTCACCGAATAGATATTTTTTAGGAGAGAGATCATGGCTCGTTTTTTTCGTCGCAGAAAGTTCTGCCGTTTCACCGCCGAAGGCACTGTACAGATCGATTACAAAGATCTGGAAACCTTGAAGGCATACGTCAGCGAAACTGGCAAGATCGTACCTAGCCGTATCACTGGCACCAAGGCTAAATACCAGCGTCAGCTGGCGACCGCTATCAAGCGTGCTCGCTACGTTGCTCTGCTGCCTTACACCGATAGCCACCAGTAAGGCTTGAAGTAAGGGAATAGATATAATGCGTGCTCTGGCCGAATGGGTAATGCGCGGCCGGCAGCAGGCAATTATTGCAACTGTACTGAGCGCTTCGATACCGCTACTTTTTTTGCTGATCGAAGCGCAGTCGATCCGGTTACTACTGGGTCTGGCAGCAACGGTGTTAATGACACTCAGCGCTGCTATCGTCGGTCTGGTGACTCTGCGAAGAGGTATCAGCGACGGGGTTGGATTAATGTTGTGGGCGCTACTGCCCGCGTTGATCTGGCTGGTTTGGCGGGATGAAGCCTCACCACTGGTCACCTTATTAGGGACCACCGCTCTGGCGGTCGTGTTGAGACAAACCCAATCCTGGCCACGGACGTTGTCGGTGGCCACGGTAGTGGCGGTATTGATCAGTTTAATGATTGATACGTTGTTACCCGGAATGGCATCCCAGATCACCGAGATGGCATCGCAGCTGAGTAAAGTGCTCGGCGAGGCGAACCCGCAGGTGGTCAAGGAGCTGGATGTAGCCTGGTTACGAGAACTGCTGTTAGGCGTGATCGTAGCGAGTTACCTCGGCACCGTCCTGACCAGTTTGGCGATATCGCGCTGGTGGCAGTCGATGCTTTATAACCCGGGCGGGTTTAAGGCGGAGTTCCACAACTTACGGTTACCACCGTTGTTTGCAGCGGTCGGACTGATCGTACTGGTGTTGGCGAATAGCCTGCCGGGCGAGATGGTTCGTTGGTTACCGGTACTGGTGACACCATTTATGATGGCCAGTATCGGCCTGATCCACGGTGTTGTTGCAAAAAGAGGTTTAAGCAGGTCCTGGCTAATCGCCTTTTACGCGGTGATGTTTATCGCCGGACCTTATCTGATAGCCTTGCTGATTATGCTGGCTGTTGCCGATAGTTTTATCGACATCAGAACACGATTGACAGCAAGATCCTGAGCTTCGGCTTAGAAGAAAACTAAATGAGGTTTGCGAGATGGAAGTCATTCTACTCGAGAAGATTGGCAAGATGGGCGGTCTGGGCGACAAGGTTAACGTCAAGGCTGGCTACGGCCGTAACTACCTGGTTCCTTTTGGTAAGGCAGTACCTGCCACCAAGGCGAACATCGAAAGCTTTGAAGCACGTCGTGCTGAGCTTGAGAAAGCCGCTGCTGAGAAGCTGGCTGCTGCCCAAGCACGCGCTGAGACGCTGAATGCAATTGAGCTGAACATCGCTGCTGTTGCCGGTGACGAAGGCAAACTGTTCGGTTCTATCGGTACTCGTGATATCGCCGATGCGATCATCGCTGCCGGTGCTGACGTTGATAAGAACGAAGTTCGTCTGCCTGAAGGTGTGATCCGTCACACGGGTGATTTTGAAATCGCCGTTCAGGTACACAGCGACGTTACAGCTACTGTAAAGCTGGCTGTTGTTGCTGAGTAAGACCCACTGAGCAATTGCAGCTGAGTTTTCAGTTGCCGACAGATCGACCGGTTAGCTTTGAGTTAGCCGTTCGATCAAGAAAAGCACCGTTGCGGGTAACACCGCCGGTGCTTTTTTTTTGCCGCTTTAGTAAGCTGTATCCCTGACCTTCGATGCCATTCATTTAGAACCTATCATGCAGCAAACCACCGACCTCGACCCCGCCCTGTTAAAAGCCAAGACGCCACCGCATTCGCTCGAAGCCGAACAATCGGTAATCGGCGGCCTGATGCTGGACGATTCGGTCTGGGATGCGGTTAATGAAATTATCGTTGCCGATGACTTTTATCGCCCCGAGCATCGGGTGATCTTTCAAACCATGGCGTTGCTGTTTAAAGCTGAGCGGCCGATCGATGTGGTAACGCTATCTGAAGAGCTGGATCTGCAAAAAGAGCAGGAGCAGGAGCAGATTGTCGGGCTCGATTACCTGATCGATCTAGCCGACAACACGCCAAGCACCTCTAATGTTCGAGCTTATGCTGAGATCGTCAAAGAGCGTTCGACCCTGCGTCGGCTGATCGGCATCGCCAATGAGATTTCTGACAACGCCTTTTATACCGAAGGCCGCACCAGCGCCGAGATTCTCGATGACGCTGAGCGTAAAGTGTTACAGATCGCCGAAGGCCGAGATAAAGATGGTGGCCCGCGTAGCGTCAATCCGCTGCTCGACAGCGCGCTGGCACGAATTGATGAACTGTTCACTTCCGGCACCACGATGACCGGTGTTAGTTCGGGCTTTACCGATCTGGATCAGATGACCTCGGGATTGCAGAAGTCAGACTTGATCATCGTTGCGGCGCGTCCGTCGATGGGTAAGACCACCTTCGCCATGAATCTGGTTGAAAATGCCTTGATGGGGCAGGACAAGCCGGTGTTGGTGTTCTCGCTGGAGATGCCGGCTGAAGGTTTGGTCACGCGGATGTTGGCATCACTTGGCAAGATCGACCAGACCCGAGTGCGTGACGGTAAGTTAGAGGAGGACGATTGGCCCAAGCTGACCAATGCGGTCAATATGCTCAAGGACAAGCCACTCTATATCGACGACACCTCGGGTGTGTCACCGAGCGAAATGCGCTCGCGAGCCCGTCGTATTGCGCGTGAGCACGGCTCGATGGGGATGATCATGGTCGATTACCTGCAATTGATGTCGCTCAAAGGGCAGGTCGAAAGCCGAACGCAGGAGATCTCCGAGATCTCGCGCTCGCTTAAGGCATTGGCCAAAGAGATGCAGTGTCCGGTGATCGCGCTATCGCAGCTCAACCGTACCCTGGAGAATCGTCCCAATAAACGGCCGGTCAACTCGGATCTGCGGGAATCAGGCGCGATCGAGCAGGATGCCGACGTCATCATGTTTATCTATCGCGACGAGGTCTACAACGAGGAGAGCGAGTTTAAAGGCCGCGCCGAAATTATCATCGGCAAGCAGCGTAACGGACCGATCGGTACCGCTCATCTGGCCTTTATCGGTAAGCACTCGAAGTTTCAGGATCTGGCGGCGGATCATTACCAGGAGTATTGATCTGGGTTGGTAATGCTTCCCCTAAAATACCTTGCTCGACTCAACGAATCGATCATCGGGATGATCGCCGGCAATTTTTGCACAAAATGGAGCAGAGCTATCACGGTCGTCGATCGTTGAGAGTGCCCTGCTCGGAGGGCTGTTTAAGAGTTGTTGTCGGTCTCCTTCAGAAACTTAGCTTTAAACCCCTCTGGGACGCTTACCACCTTACGTTCGTCATAATCGAAGAACACGATGCCGGTCTTGGCATGGGCGATCTCGACGGCGGTCTTTTTATTGCTGAGTAGATAGTAAAAATCGCAGCCGTATTTGTTGAAGTCGCTAATCGCAACATCGATCTGTACCTGTTCGCCATGGAAGCCTTCGGCTTTGTAGACAATGGCTGAGTCGGTCATGATGATCCCCATCCCTTCAACATCAAGTTCGCTGTACTGGTATAGCTTCAAAAACTGAATACGCGCTTCGTGCACCATCGATAACACCGCGTCGTTACTCAAATGGCCACCGTAGTTGATATCGCTGATCCGTATCGGCAGCTCGATGTTGAAAGTGAAGTGGTGGGGCATATCGATCTTGATACGTGCCATAGTGGTTGTCCTTAAGTCGTTATAACGATCAGATTGCTGCGATGACCTTAATCAGTGCTGCTGTTAGGGTTTGTAACTGTTGTTCGGTGATGATGTACGGGGGCATCACATAGATCAGCTTGCCAAATGGGCGTATCCAGACACCCTGTTCGACAAATGCGGGCTGGATGGTCGCCATATCGACCGGCTGTTTCATCTCGACCACGCCGATCGCCCCTAGCACCCGTACATCGGCGACACTGTCGAGTTCACGGCAGGGTGCCAGTCCGGTTTCTAATCCTCGCTCGATCTGCTCAACCCGTGGTTGCCAAGGCTCATCGGATAGGAGTTGCAGGCTGGCGTTGGCCACAGCGCAGGCCAATGGATTGGCCATAAAGGTCGGGCCGTGCATAAAGCATCCCGCGCCACCGGAGGAGATCGTTTCGGCTATGTGGGTGGTGGTCAGGGTTGCCGCCAGGGTCATATAGCCGCCGGTCAGCGCCTTGCCCAGGCAGATAATATCGGGGCTGATGCCGGCGTGCTCGCAAGCGAATAACTTGCCGCTGCGGCCAAAACCGGTGGCGATCTCATCGGCAATCAGCAGCAGGTCGTATTGATCGCACAGGGCACGTGCCTGTTGAAGGTACTGGGGCGAGTAGAATCGCATGCCACCCGCGCCCTGAACGATCGGTTCGAGAATTAAAGCCGCCAGTTCGTGGTGGTGTTGCTCGATCAGTTGGCGCAGAGGCGTGATATCGGCTTCGCTGCAGTGCTCATTAAAACCACATGGCGGGGCCGGTGCAAACAGGTGCTGTGGAAGTACCTGAGCAAACAATTCGTGCATGCCGTTGACCGGATCACACACCGCCATCGCGCCAAAAGTGTCACCGTGGTAGCCATTGTGAAGGGCTAACATTCGGCTTTTATCGGCCAGGCCACGCGCTTGCCAGTACTGGATCGCCATCTTGATCGAGACTTCGACCGCGACCGAACCGGAATCGCACAGGAACACTTTATCCAGCCCTTCAGGCGTCATTTCGACCAGTCGTCGGCTCAGTTCAATTGCCGGTTGATGGGTCAGGCCGCCGAACATCACGTGCGACATCGTGTCGATCTGCTGTTTGGCGGCGCTATTTAGAGTGGGGTGGCCGTAGCCGTGAATCGCCGACCACCAGCTCGACATTCCATCGATCAGTCGGCGGTCATCATCGAGTGTTAGATAGACGCCCTCAGTCGCAACCACCGGGTAGGCCGGTGGTGGATTGATCATCGAGCTGTACGGGTGCCAGATATGCTGTTGGTCGAAACGGATGTCGTCGTCGGTGATCTGCATGGATGGAACGTCTTTTGTCAAAAAGACTCTATTAGAGCGGTAGCCTGGCCCAGGATCAAGAGAACTATTGTCAGATAGGGGTGGGTGCGGTGTCGAGGGCGTGAATATCTCCGGTTAATCTAACCGAAAGCCGACTTTAAGCACCACTTGAAAATGCGCTACCTCGCCGTCTTTGACCTGTCCACGGGTTTCTAATACTTCAAACCAGCCGATATGGTCCAGAGATTCAGAAGCTTTGGCGATGGCGTTGCGTATTGCCTGGTCGGAGCTTTCGGGAGAGGAGCCCACGACTTCGACCAGTTTGTAGGTGTGATCACTCATGTTTGAGACCTTGTTCATTGGATAGTCTGCTAAGTGTAGATCAGCAGGCAACTAATGAGCGAGATCGGTGCCGTTAATCGGTCCAGCTCAGTTCGCTGGAGCTGATCGCGCCGTTATCGTCTCGATCCCAGCCCTTGATCCCTACCGAGTTGAGCTGCAGGTAGCCATTGCCATCCTGGGCGCTACCGCCGATCGGGGTGGCGCGCAGGGTATAACCACTGTTGTCAGCGCTGTTGATCGTCAGGTTATAGTACTTGTCTCCCGAGTCGATCGGCGTCTGTGACGGGAATACGGTGGTCTTGGGCGGGTTAGGGTAGCCGGTGCCGCTCTGGGCATTATCGTAAGTGTTGTTATCGGTACGGTAGCGCTCCATCGTGGTCGCGAATGCCAGCAACGCATTCTGGGCATCGGTGCGGTGGCTGTCGATCAGATACTGCTGATAGCTGGGATAGGCGATCGCCGATACGATGCCTACAATTGCAACCGTGATCATCAACTCAATCAAGGAAAAGCCCGCTGACATTGTTATCCGTTGGCAGCGAGCAGGGTGATTAAACCGCATCAATTATTCTCCTCGATCCAGTAGGTACGTACCGATTCGACGTCGGTATTGACCTGGTCCAAGCGCTCCGGCCCGATCCAGACTGTCGGCTTGCTGTCCAGGGTGTCGATCACCGTAGGCGTCGCCGGGATGCTGCCGATCTGCAGCTGGATTACCCGGTCGGCGGCGTTGGTGGTGCCGTCGGCATTGATATCCATCACCGGTGATGCATCGAGCATATTAACCAGATAAGCGCGGCTGGTTCCCTGGGCCGGATTACAGGAACCCGAGTCGGGAGGAGTCGGCTCGTAAGTCGTGAATACGATCTGTTTCTGGATGGTGGCACTGGATGAGAGCACCTTTTCACCACTATTTTCCATCCGCAGATACCAGCCCTCTTTTTTATTGGCGTCGGTATTGGACAGAGCCGTTGCGGCGGCCTGTTGTTGTGATGCATCCCCCTGTTTGATCAGATTATCGGTGGCATCGTATAGATCCTGCTCGGTCAGGGTGGTGTAACTACTTGGAGCTGCGTGAGTTGCGAACTGCTTGATCATATAGAAACGATCCTGAATCGCAGTGTTAAGCGGATGTGCTCGGTAGCCTGAACCGACCGAGACCGATAGGTAACGATCCTTGCCATCGACCGCCAGCGCAATGTCGGGAGGGTAGTAGAAGCGGCGGTTATCGGCAGCGGCTGCCGTTGTCGCGTTGCCATCGTTATCAAAACTGATCGCCAGATCGGCAATGCGGCCCATATCGACCAGGTTGGCCACATGGGCTTGCTCGTTATCAATATCAGCCCTCCAGACCTGACCGCCCATATCACCAACGTAGAGCTGATCGGCCAGTCCATCTCGATTGATATCGATCACCCGTACTTCAGAGGGGATGCTGTAGCTCATATCGCTCAGGTTCAGGTCGTGATGGATACCCTTGCCACCGGACCAGATCAGGGCACCGGTATTGGCGTTGACAATATAGATCGCATTGCCCATCGAATCGGTACTGCGGACATTGACGTTGTCCTGGTTGGTGTCATAACCGCCGGCGAAGATCAGCACATCGTATTTGACCTCATCGATCTTGATCTTGGACTTGACCGGCTTCGACCAGGTTTGACCGAGGTCGATAAAGTCACCGCTGCCGCCTTCGATCTGCCATTTCAGGCTGGGGTTGTTGATGTTTTTAATATCCAGCGCGTAGTAGCTGCGGCCACCGCGACGCATTCCTGCATAAAGGTACACATGGTCGCCATCATCGAGCAGATCGGCATCGTTATTAGCGTCTTTGCTCCAGATCGTTATGCCTCCATCCATTCCGTAAGGTCGAGGGTCGACGCTGGCGTTCTGATAGAAGATCTCAAGGTTGCCGAGTAGCTCTTTCGGAATAAAGCTGAACTGCTCTGCGCCGGTGTTGATATCGATCGCATGCAGAAAGCCTTCGTTAGTGCCGAAGAAGATCGTGCTTTGGATCGGATTGGTGAGGCCGTTATAGGTGATCAGTTCCGGTCTAGAGTGGAGCGGATCGCCCATCTCGTAGCGTAGGGCATCATTTTCGTCGAGGCCGCGCCCCCACTGCAGCACTTCGCTGCGGTAGTTGTCAGTTTCACCGACGATGTTGAGCATCTCCTTAGTGATCAAAGTGTTATCTTCATGCAGTGCGTTATCACTGACACTCAGTACTGCGTTTGATGAGACATTGGTGAACAGCTTGCGCACCGTTGGGATCTTACCGGCTGCGCCACCTTTTTCGACCTGATTACCGTCTTCATCAGCAGACCAGAAACTCTGCGAATTTTGGCCAAAGAAACCGGTCAGCGGATCTATCGCCGGTTGTTGCGGATTGCGGTTATCGTACAGCGTCGCCGGGTTGCCCTTGAGTTGGTATTTCTTCAGGTTACCGTACCACTTGGCCGTCTCTTGTGGCTTGAACAGGGCGAAGTAGACATCATCGCGGTGCGAGAAACGGTTGAACTGGTTGATGGTGACACTGGGTTCGACAAAGGTCGTGTTCACCGCCTTGATGCTCTTGACGATGCTGTCGAATACCGTGGTCAGATCTGACGATGACTCGGCCTCGTAGAAGGCTCCTCCACCGAGGGTGGATAGACTGTTGAGCCAGTCACCGGAGAAGTTGAAGCCGATAGTATGGGTGGTGACGTTCTGATCGTTGGCCATCCCTGCCAGCTGATCCTCCTCGGCCAGGTAGCTGATCAGCTCTTTGACACAGGCTTCGTCACCCGTTTCGGTACAGCTGCTATCGCCGGTCAAGGTCATGATCTTTGATGCGGCGGTATTGACGCTCGGGTCACCGTCGGTCAGCAGTACGATATGGTTGGACTGGCAGGACTCGGTGATCGGTGTGATATAGGTGGGTGAGCCCTCGATATCGGCATCGGCGCAGACCAGACTGCCCATCAAGTCGTCGGTACAACCGTCAGGGTAGTCCAGTGTACCGCCGGTATAGGAGCTGGGGTGTGACAGGCTGGTTTTAATTCTGTCGCTATCATTATCGGCGTCACTGCCGCGTTCGCGGCCATAATCGACTGCGCCTCCACGGTAGTACAGGGCCGCCTCGTACAGCGTATCGGCGATCGGTGTGCCGCTCTTGAACTGCATCTGATCGACCTGTTGCAGCAACTCTGCGCGCACCGTGTTGCTGCTGACCGTGACATCCGAGTCCTTGGCGTAATAGACCAACCGCGGTGCCAGGGTGCTGCCATCGTAGGACTCAACGACCCGATTGCCGCTGCCGGTAATGATGAAACTCAGGCTGTTGCCGCCGATCCAGCCGGAGCGTGCCAGCACTTCATTGAGCAATGGGGCGATATTGGGACTGCGTTTGATATCGTGCTCGGTAGCCCATTGGTTGCTGATATCCCAGCTAACGCTGGCGGTGGTGGTGGTGCGGGTGCTGATGTTGCCGGCGGCGGTGGTGAAGGTTGCCGAGTTATCGATATCGTGCGCCTTGATGACCAGATTGGTGGTGGCCGATGGGTCTACCTCATCAACGGCAAATTCGAGATAGGCGTGTTGGATATTGCTGCCCTGATCGAGCTGGATATCGGTAAAGCGCAGGCCGATGGTCTGGTTGCCACTGCTGTTGTCGTCGTCGGTCACCAGTTCCAGGTCGGCACTGTCGAGAATCACGGCACCGTTGCTGTACTGCTCAGCATCATCGCTGCTGCTGTTGATGATACGGGTACGCTCACGGGTATAGCAGGAGGTTGTCAGATCAACGCTGTCGGGATCGTAGGTGATGCTCAGCGAAGGAGCCAGATCAGGGTTGGCTTCATAGGCCTTGGCGGTACGCAGACCCGTTCCCCTAATAAAGAATGACATACTGCTGCCGCCACACCAGTCGCTATGGTTTACGACGGTCTGAATGACATTTTCCAAGCTGGTCACAGCGCCATCACCGCTGGAAAACCGGTAGCTGCCGCCATCGCTCCAGGCTGGGACATTGCTGACCAGTAGGGCTGAACCAACCGAGCTGGTATCGGTGCGGCTGGTGATGTTGTTGCTTGTGCTATCGAACGGCTCACTGTGGCCGGCATACTCGGCGGTGATCACCAGGTCGGTTGAGGTGGCGCTAGCACCGTTGGCGACAAAACCCAGGTCGGCCGAGGTGATAGTCGCTCCCTGTGGAATATTGATCTCATTGAAGCGAAGAGCCACCACCTGTGGACCGGCGGTGTCTGCTGCCTGGTAGGTGACATGCAAGATAGCGGCAGCGTCAGACTCACCATCGAAGCTTTCGAGCTCTCGGTAGCCGCTGCCACTTTCATGCGCCAGGATAAACGCCATATGGTTGTTGGCGGCCCAGCCGGGTCGATCGACCACCGCCTGGACCACGGAGCTGATATCGGTGCTGGTCAGTGAGCTGTTGGTATTGGGAACTTCGGTAATAGTCCACAGGGCACTGGCGCTGGTGCGAGTCCGGCTGGAGATGTTGTGTAGCTGGCTGTCTAGGTAGTAGTTGGCACTGTCGATATCTTCGCCGTAGATCCGTAAGGCGAGATCACCGGTACGGCGGCTATCAATTTCGAATTCGATGGTGGCCGAGGTGATGGTTGCTCCTTGGGGGATGTTGACATCCTGAAACCGTAAACCGATCAGCTGCTCGGAGCTCCCCGCATCGTGCATCAGCTCTAGATCTGAACTGGTACGATCGACCGAACCGGTAGCAACGGTTTCTTCAGCGTCATCCTTGTAATAATTGATCTGGATATCGACCGATCCGGAAGCGGTGGGGGGGACTTCGGACATCTCCAGTGAGGTGGAGTTTAGCCGCATCACGCCGGTGCTTGATTGCTCGGCATCATCTTCGGCGGTCTCGATGGTGCGCTCGACCGAACCGGTGATGATGGCCGCCGAGTCGAGTCCGCCCGATAAGGGGGCGTCGATATCCTTGACCGGAAACAGTACCGGGCCGCCGGGGTTGCTGAATCGCATCAGCCCCACGTTGACATCTTGAGCCGTGTTGAGGATGTTGGTTAGAGCGATCTTCATCCGGTCGAGTCGGGTGGTGTCGCCGCCATCGGTGTTGTTCATCGAACTCGAGCTATCGAGAATAAACAGCACGTTGGGTTGTACCGTGACCTGGGTGCTGCCACCGAAATAGATCTCGGTATCATCGGCCCAGGCTGGGGTGCAGATCAGCCAAGTTGCCACAAAGCTACTCAGTACGACTTGGGTCTGTTTAGTCAGGCATCTCATTGTGTTTCTCCCACAGGCAAAGCTGCTTAATCTTCGGTGCTGCCAACAAAGCTGACACGGTAGTAGCCCTGCCGGATCACAGTGCTGGCATTCATCGATTCCATTTCACCGGTACCGATTACTTCATACATAAAGGTGGAGGCGCTGCCGATCGAGTTTCCCGGTGCGATCCCCTCTCCCTTGAATTCTGTCTGTGCGGTGGCGGTGACACCACTGCTGCCGATGCTGGCCGAGGTGACTGATGATAGGCTGTCGGAGGCATCGATCGATTCGAACATCATGGTGTCGTCATCAAACGCCAGCTGGACCGCACTTTCGGCCGCTTGGAAGGTGCGGTTGTAGGTCTGCGCGTTAGCGGCCATCTTCTCTTCGACGCCGGAGGTCTTCATCGCGGTACCGGCAATCAGTGTCACGACGACGATGACCATTAGGCAGACGATCAGCACCATGCCGCGTTGCTGTCGGGGTTGAGGACAATGATTCGAGCGATAGCGGTTCATGATGCTCGGTTCCTCAGGTAGATGGTGGTGGTAAATAGCTGCCGCAGGCGGCGATCACCGGGATGTTCGGCATCGGGAGTGGTGGCGCCTTCGGGCTCGACATCACTGCCCGGCATCTTATAGGTTTTGTCATCATCGTCGCTCAGTACCGGCTCGGAGTGACTGACCAGCACCGCTAGCCGCAGCGCTTCGACCTGGGCAAAGATAAGATTATTATCGGTAGCTTGGACAAAACGCAGATTACCGTCGTCGCGGCGTTGTCCATATAACACCTGTAGCTGTTCGACCCCCTCGACCAGTTCCGACTCTTTACCGATCTGGCTGGTACCGTTGTTCCATAGAGGGTTGAACTGGTACAGCGCGTAGATATCCTGCCCCTGGCTGTTATTGCGGCCGGTATCGCGAACATAGTAGCTGAACGAGCGATAGGTCATTACCTGGGCGTCTTCGTCGTAGGCCTTGCTCAGGTTGTTGCTGCTGTTGGTCGAGTTGGAGTGGGCCAGGGTGACGAAATCATCGGTGTCTTTGAGCATATTGGTGATGCGGAACAGGTCGGCATTGACGCAATCGGATACCACCACGACATCGAATTGAGTCAATCCAATGGCGTTGCTGTCAATCTTGACGTTGGCGTTGACCGCTTTGCAGGTTTGGATGTTTCCCTGGCAGACCACACCGACGCCGGTGGGGGAAACATACTGAATCGATACGATGTCGCTGCCCTCAGGTACACCGGTGATGAAGTCGAGTTCATCGGGACGGTTGGCCACATCCCATTCGCTATCGCCGGACTTCCAGCCGCGGATCGATTCGTTGGTCAGGTCGGTGGTGGGCGGATCGTTGGCGATGATGTTCATATCGATCAGTTCTGGATCGATACAGCCCTGATAACCGGTCATCCGCAAGTTACGGGTCAGGATGTCGAGCGACAGACGGCCGTTTTCCTGAACGCGGGCAAAGGCGTGCGCTAAGCGGTCGGTGCCACCGCTACTGAGAAAGACCTGGAATACGCCCAGCATCATAAACGAACTGATCATCAGCGCGATCATCAGTTCGATTAGGGACAGCCCTCGCTGCCCTGAGCGATTTGAGTCGAGTGTCGGAGTGGTTGCTGTCTTCATTGCCATCATCACTCAGTTGCTCACGCTAAAATCGAGGGTTAGCTGCTTGGTGGTGTCGCCTTTGTTGCCACCTGCGCCGATATTCCAATCGACCTCCTGCCAGCTGATCTGTACCGACACGGTTGAGCCGCTGACGGTTACTTCGCCGACACCGCCGGGCAGTACCGCTTGATAGTCATTACCGTCATGGCCGATGCCGGTGACATCGATAAAGTGTTCGCTCCATTCAAGAATGTCGATAGTACGGAGATTGGCTTCAGAGCAGCCATTGAGGGTTGATGCGCAGCTGGTGATCGATGGTAATGCGGCGCTGCTGGTATCGAGGCTATAGCGATCATTATCCCCCAGTGCATAGCTGGCGTTGAGGCGGATCCGGTCGGCGATATCGTAGGCCATGACGCTGGCTTGAGAGCGGTAATAAGCACTGCGGTTGGTGTGTAGCCCGGTGATCTGCAGCGCGGTGGCACCGAGCAGGGCAGTCACCAACAACACCATGGCGATCAACACCTCCAGCATGCTGACGCCGGATTGATAGCGCTGCTGACCCAGCGCATGGGCCTTTGACGCGAGAGCGCTGGGCGCAAACATTATGGACATGTGACATTCTCCAGCGCGCCGCGATCGTCGTTGACGATACCGTCGTCGTTCTCGTCCACTGCTAACCGGGACACGCCCGAGATATTGACCACGATCGCTTTGGCAAAACCGGTACCGCGATCGTCGCACAGGGTGAAGGTGCCCGGGGAGGGATCGGTCGAGAGGATAAATCCGGTGATCGAATATTGCAGTACACCCAGACCTGTGCCGTCGAATCCGGATGCGCGGAGCGTGTTTCCACCCGCAAGGGGCTCTTGATAGAGCAATAGCTCATCGCCGTCAGCGCTGTCGATGACGTTATCGACGTCTTTATCGCTGAATAGAATCCAGCCCTTCTCCCAACTGGTGGTGTTGCAGTTAGCACCATTGTCGCTGGCGCATAGGGTGATGCCTGTGCGACGGTTGGCG
>JBFFKD010000015.1:0-14241 GCA_041555595.1 Motiliproteus sp. | reverse complement strand
TGTCTCCAGAAGCGGTTGGCATGCTGTACGACTCGACCCTTTGCATCGGCTGTAAGGCTTGTGTTTACAAGTGCAAGGAGGTCAATGATATGCCTGCAGTTGTTCGCGATAGCGAGCTGCAGTGGGATCAGGCTGTAGAGCTCTCCGGCGATACTCTGAATATTATCAAGGCCTACAAACACGGCACTGCTGAGACTAAGAATAGCGATACCGACGGTTTCGCCTTTATTAAGCGTAACTGTATGCACTGTGTTGATGCGGGCTGTGTCTCGGTTTGCCCTGTCAGCGCCATGATCAAGGATTCAAAGAGCGGTATTGTCAGTCACAATCCCGATGCTTGTATCGGTTGCCGTTACTGCGTTGGTGCTTGCCCGTATAACATTCCTAAGTACGAATACGACGACGCCTTTGGTCAGATTCAAAAATGCCAACTGTGTAATCAAAAAGGGGTTGAGCGGATCGACAAGGGGATGAACCCCGGTTGTGTCGAAGTCTGTCCGACCGGTGCCAATATTTTTGGTACTCGTGAAGAGTTGCTGCAAGAGGCGAAGCGTCGACTAGCGCTTAGACCGGGCCAGGATTATACCTATCCGCTGGAGCGTGTCGGTTCGACTTACGGCCATGTTAAAGCAGCACCTAATTACACCCAGCACGTATTTGGTGAGCACGAAGGTGGCGGTACCCAGGTGATGGTGATCGCAGGGATGGCGCATACCAAGCTGGGTTTGCCCGAACTGCCCGATCGTTCTTACGCATCGGTATCTGAAACGGTTCAGCACAGTATCTACGGTGGCATGCTGGCGCCGGCTGGTGTGCTGGCCGGCTTGCTTTACTTCGCCCGTCGCAACACGTCTGGCAATCACCAAGACGATAACGAAGGGGGTGAGTCATGAGCCATTATCAACCGTTAGGCGGTCGTCTGCTGACGCTGCCGTTCCTGTTCTTATCAGCGCTTGCGTTGATTGCAGTGGTTATCCTGGTGGAGCGTTTTACTACCGGGTTAGGCGCGGTGACCGCTCTGAATGATGGCTTCCCGTGGGGGATTTGGGTGGTGTACGACATCGTGGTCGGCACAGCGTTTGCCTGTGGTGGTTACGTACTGGCGTTAACAGTCTATATCGCCAACAAGGGCAAGTACCACCCGTTGGTTCGCCCGGCACTGTTGGCCAGCTTGTTTGGTTACAGCCTCGGTGGTCTGGGCGCTGTGATCGATATGGGGCGCTACTGGAACTTCTATCAGATGTTCAACCCGGGGCAGATGAACTTCAACTCGGTGATGCTGGAAGTTGGTCTGTGTGTCAGTGCATATTCGATGGTGTTGATTATCGAGTTCCTGCCGGTGGTGCTGGAAAAATTCCGTGCCGACGAGTGGAAGGCACGGCTGGAAAAAGTGTTGTTTATCTTCATTGCAATCGGCGTGTTGTTGCCCACCATGCACCAGTCGTCACTGGGCTCGTTGCTGATCGCCATGGGGGGCAAGGTGCATCCGTTATGGCAATCGGCGTATCTGATGCCGGTGCTGGCGCTGACGACAGCGATTCTGATGGGCTTCTGTATTGTTATCTTCGAAGGCTCGATGGCTGCAGTGGGTTTGCGCCAGCCGAGTGAGACCCATATGCATCGAGGGTTTCTGAAGATGATCTCCGGCTTGGTGTTGGCCTATCTGGTCGTTCGCTTCGGTGATCTGATCATGCGAGGCGTTCTGGGGATGGCATTCGATGGCACCCTGCAGGGCAATATGTTCCTGCTGGAGACGGCGCTGTTTGTGCTACCGCTGGCGATTTTGGCTAACGGCCGTTGGAATCGGCAAGGACGGTTCTTGCTGATCGCAGCGGTCAGTCTGTTGCTGGCTGGAGCGGTCTATCGCTTTAACGCTTTTTTGATCGGTTTCGATCCGGGTGCTGGTTATATCTACTTCCCGTCTGTGAAGGAGATCATGGTCACCATCGGTGTGGTGGCGATCGAAATCCTCGGTTATCTGTTCTTCGTCAAGCTATTCCCGGTGATGCCCAAGCACACAGTGCATGGCAGTGCTCGAGCCTGATTAATCCGATTAAGGCCATGAACAGTAACGCAATACAACGGGCTGCTGCGGTCGCGAACCTGAGCACGGCAGCCACAGAATTTACCGATCTGACACCTGAGTCGTCAGACCAAACACTTTAGGAGATTTACCATGGCAAAACGTATCGTCGTGGATCCGGTTACGCGAATCGAAGGTCATTTGCGTATCGACGTTGAAGTAGATGAGGGTAAGGTGTCCAAAGCCTGGTCATCGGGTCAGATGTGGCGCGGTATCGAGCAGATCCTCGAAGGCCGTGATCCGCTTGATGCCTGGATCTTCACCCAACGTATCTGTGGTGTCTGTACCACCGTTCACGCGCTGGCATCGGTTCGTGCGGTTGAGAACGCGCTTGAGATGGAAGTGCCGGTCAATGCCCAGCACATCCGGAATATGATCATCACCGCCCACGGCGTGCACGATCATATCGTTCACTTCTATCACCTGTCGGCGTTGGATTGGGTCGATATTGTTTCTGCCCTTAAAGCAGACCCCAAAGAAGCAGCCAAGCTGGCTGAGAGTCTATCGGGTTGGGAGTTGAACGGTGTTCACGAGATGACCCGGATTCAGCAGAAGTTGCAAGGATTTGTGAACTCGGGGCAGTTGGGTGTGTTCGCCAACGGCTACTGGGGTCACAGCGCGATGAAGTTGCCGCCAGAAGTGAACCTGATCGCTGCAGCCCATTACATCCAGGCTCTCGAGATCCAGCGCGATGCTAATAAGATTGTGACGATACTGGGTGGCAAGACGCCACACATTCAGAATCTAGCAGTCGGTGGTGTGACCAACTCAATCAACCTGGACAGCCAGGCCGTTCTGAACATGGAGCGTCTGACCTATGTTAAGAGCCTGATCGAGAAGCTCGATAGCTTCGTCAAGAACGCTTATCTGGTCGATCTGGCTGTTATTGGCGCTTTCTACACCGAGTGGGCCGGCTACGGTAAGGGCGTTACCGATTATCTGTGTGTGCCTGATCTACCCCTTGATTCAAAAGGCACCAAGTTTGCCATGCCCGGTGGTTATATCCGCAATGGTGACCTGTCGACCTTCAAGCCGATCAATAGCTACAACGATGACTTCTTGAAGATGGGTATTGCCGAGAGCTCTAAGCACTCCTGGTACACCGGTGATGAGCCGTTACACCCGTGGGATGGCAAGACCATTCCGAGCTACGATGATTTCAACGACGAAGGTCAGTACTCTTGGATCAAGTCGCCGACCTTCCAGGGGCGTCCGGCGCAGGTCGGGCCGTTGGCGAACGTGCTCTGTATGGCCGCTGCCGGTCATGAGTCCACCAACAAGCACCTGGGCTTCCTGGTCGATACTCTCAACACTGTTAACAAGATGGTCGGTGGGCCGGGTGGCGTTGGCATCGATGCACTGCATTCTACTCTGGGTCGCCATGCCGCCCGTGCCGTGCGTTGTGCCGTGATGCTTGACGAGTTGAACGTACAATGGGAGATGCTGGTTAACAATATCGCCAGCGGCGATACCGATACCTATAACCGTCCGAGCTTCCCGAAAGGCGAAATCCGCGGTGTGGGCTTCCACGAAGCGCCACGTGGCGTACTATCGCACTGGGTTGTGATCGAGGATGCCAAGATCAAGAACTATCAGTGTGTCGTTCCAAGCACCTGGAATGCGGGTCCACGTAACAACGAGGATGTACCAGGCCCATACGAGGCGTCGCTGGTTGGGAACCCGGTGGTTGACGAGCATAACCCATTAGAAGTGCTGCGTACGGTGCACTCGTTCGACCCCTGTATCGCCTGTGCGATCCATCTGTTCGATACCGAGAATAACGAAGTCGTCAAGGTTAAGGCTCTGTAATATAAGACTTTGGCCAAGAAAGGCCGGTGTAGACTCTGAGTGATCAGGGGCTAACCGGCTTTCGCGAACTTGGCTATTAGTCAGAGGTAAGGATAAAACGATGAGCGTTTTAGTACTGGGAGTGGGCAATATCCTGCTGACCGATGAAGGGATCGGGGTGCGGGTGGTTGAACAGTTGGAACATCGTTACGCGATCCCTGAAGGGGTCGAGGTCATGGATGGTGGCACCGCCGGAATGGAGCTGCTGTCATCGATTGCCAAGCGCGGTCATGTGATTTTGATCGATGCTGTCAATACTGGCGCCGAAGCTGGAACGGTGGTGACCCTGGTTGGCGAGCAGGTTCCGGCGTTGTTCAAGACCAAGATCTCACCGCACCAGCTGGGCATCTCCGACCTGTTGGGGGTGCTAACCATCACCGGTGAGATGCCTGACGAAATGACCCTGTTCGGAGTGGTGCCCTATAGTCTGGATACAGCGGTGGAGTTGAGTGAGCCGATGTTGCCCAGGTTGGAGCAGCTTCTCGAATTGACCGTGGCTGAGCTGCGTAAGCAGGGCTACGTCATGGTCGAAAAGTCTGAAACTGCCGCTGCAATAGAGCAGGCCTGCTGATATGTGTATCGGTGTGCCTTCCAAAGTGGTCGCCGTCAACGGCTTGATGGCCACTGTCGAATCGCTGGGTCAGCAACGCGATGTTAGCTTGATTTTAATGGATGGCCCAGTTGAGCTGGGCGATTATCTGCTGATTCAGGTTGGTAATTTTGCGGTTGAAGTGATTGAGCCGGAGCGGGCCCGCGATGCACTGGCATATCTGGATGAGCTGGAGCAGCAGCGCTTAGCTGCTTATGCCGAGCCGGGTTAGCCATCTAATTATATCTATTGAGCCATCAGGCTAGAGGTTTTTTTGTGACAGATGTAGCAGCAACAGGCTTGCTCGATGGGGCCAGTACCGAGGTAGGTTTTGCCGCTAATCCGGCACCTCTGCTCGAACGGGTATTCGAACAGGTGTTGACCGAACAGATGCTGGGTATTCCTGTTGTCAATCCGGCGCTGCAGGTTGAAGCGGTCGATTTTGTCGAGTGGGAGGGGCACTGGCTGGGTGTGTTGGTTACCCCTTGGTTTATCAATCTGATGGTCATTCCTAAGTTGGGTTCACCTTGGCCTGATCTGGAGATGGGCAAGGGCAAAGAACTGAAGATCGATTTTCCTCAGGGCAGCTATAAATTTAGCGCCCGTCAGGAGCCCGAGATCGGCAGTTACCTTAATTGTTCACTGGCCTCACCGGTGCACGAATGGAAGCGTCATGCTGATGCAGTTGCTACCGCTAAAGATGTGATGCGATTGATCAAGCTGATTCCGGTGGCGCAGGTAGAGCAACCCGCTGCTGCTGGTTGCGATCAATCCGATCAAAACACGACCGGTTGTAACCTGACCCGGCGCGGTTTTTTGGGTGGCGGTGCGGTTGCGCTATAGTCCGGTAGGTTAATGATCGATGAGTGTTGAAGGGCAGATCCATATTCGGCTCGACCCCGGCAGTGTCGAGTCGGTCGAGATTCGTTCCAGCCGACCACAGCAAGTGACTGAGTTGCTGCAAGGGTTGGAACCGCAACAACTGCAGCACAAAATACCGATGTTGTACGCCTTGTGCGGCCGAGCCCAGTGGCTGGCCGCCACCCGAGCGCTGCAAGCCGCTACAGTGGACACGCCACATTCGGATTGTGGTCCGCTCAATTATCAGAAAATCGAGCCGCACCACCAGCGCGCAGTGGTGATCGAAGCATTGCAGGAGTACCTGTGGCGGTTCTTGATCGATCTGCCGCAGCGGTTGCATAAGCAGCCGGCACTGTCGGTGTTCGCGCCGCTACATAAGAGTTTGGCCCGACTGGCCAGCGAGCCACAAGGCAGCGATGAAATCCCGTTCCTGCTCGATAAGTTGGATTGCAGCATCAAAACCGAACTGCTGGGAATGACCGTTGCGCAGTGGCAGGCTCTCGATAGCACTGGCAAGGATAACTGGCTCGATCAATACCCGGTGGATCTGCCGACCTGGCTACGTGAATTGCGCAAGCAGCTGCAGCAACTCCCCGACGTGGTCAGTTCCGAACAGCAATTGCCTGATCCGGTGACGACCGAATTGCTGCAGCGGCTGGGCCAAGCGCTGGGCGACGAGGCCGGATTTGGTTCTCGCCCTAACTGGAATGGTCGTCAGCCTGAAACGGGCGCGTACAGTTATCAGCAGCAGAACCCCTGGTTGCAGGCGTTGAGTCAACGTGGTTTTTCTGTGGTGTTATTGCGCATGCTGGCGCGCGTGTTCGAGGTGTTGCGTCTGCGCGATTGGCTACGCCGATCGTTTGATCTTGATCATGCCCACAACGACTCGGCCGCGACACCGGCTGATAACTGTTGGCTCGACCAGCTTAGCGGAGCGGTGTCGCTGCAGCCTAACGACGGGCTGGGTTGGGTGAGAACCGCACGTGGGCTGTTGCTGCACCGTTTGCAGATGGATCAGGGTAAGATAGTTAATTATGCTATTTTGGCACCGACCGAGTGGAATTTTCACCCGCAGGGGCCGTTGGCTCAAGGCTTGGAACACTGGCTGGCTGTGCCGCCGTCACGGCTGGCAGACTGGGTCGGGTTGCAGGTGCTATCGCTTGATCCCTGCGTGCAGTATCAATTTGAAGTTAAGAGCCATCGATAGGCTTTATCGCTTTGAGATTATGCGGCATACCGATTTATAGGGTGCCGGTTTCATAACAATAGGTTGTTAACAATGCATGAGATGTCGCTCGCTGAAGGGGTGATTCAGGTGCTCGAAGATAGCGCCAGGGGGCAGGGCTTTAGCCGGGTCAAGAAGGTCTGGCTGGAGATCGGCCAGCTGTCGCAGGTCGAGGTGGAATCGATGCGGTTCTGCTTCGATGCCGTGTGCAAAAATTCGATCGCTGAAGGGTGCAAGCTGGAGATCATTGAAACGCCGGGGCGCGGTTGGTGCCACAGTTGCGGTCAGCAGTTCGACTACCGAGCCAAGTACGATCCCTGTCCACACTGCCAGGGCTATCAGGTACAGATGGTCAGCGGAGACGAGATGCGGGTTAAAGAGTTAGAGGTGGAGTAGCTCCCCCCTCCAAGACCAACAGTGGACCTATTGATTAGATTCGATCATCGGCACCGCTGCATAACGGATAAGAGGTATTTACTATGTGCACAACATGCGGCTGCGCCAGCGGCAACACCCGAGTCGAAGGTGACGATCTGCATCATGGCCACTCACATGATCATAACCACCAGCATGGCCATTCGCATGCTGGTGGTCATAGCCACTCGCACAGTCACGGGCATGCACATTCGCACGATCATAGTCAGTCGCACAGCCATTCCGATAGTCGAACGACTTCGCACCAGCAGGATCAGGCGGGTGATCTGCACTTTGGCAAAGGGCCCGCCGGTAACCATGTGCCAGGTCTGAGCCAGAGTCGGATGATCCAAATTGAACAGGATATCCTGGGCAAGAATGACGGTTATGCCGAGCAGAACAGGGCCCGCTTCGTCGATCATAACCTACTGGCTCTGAATCTTGTTTCCAGCCCCGGATCGGGCAAGACCACCTTGCTGACCCATAGCATCGACGGCATCAAGAATAAGATGACTTGCGGCGTGATCGAAGGCGATCAGCAGACGGCCAACGATGCCGACCGGATCCGTGCTACCGGCGTTCAGGCGGTGCAGATCAACACCGGCAAGGGCTGTCATCTGGATGCCCATATGGTCGGCCATGCTTTGGAGCAGTTCGATCTTGTTAGGCAGCAGGTGCTGTTTATCGAAAACGTCGGTAACCTGGTCTGTCCGGCGGCCTTCGACCTGGGTGAGGCGCACAAGGTAGCGATTCTGTCGGTGACCGAGGGGGAAGATAAACCGCTCAAATACCCCGATATGTTCCACGCCGCTGATCTGATGATCCTCAACAAAACCGACCTGTTACCGTATCTTGATTTCGACGTTGAGCAATGCATCGAATATGCCCGTCGGGTTAATCCGCAGATCGAGGTGATCCAGCTGTCGGCCAAGAGCGGCGAGGGGATGCAGCAGTGGTACGATTGGATCGACGCTAAACGGCAAGCGTTGTTGCAAGTCAAGCTCGATGGTTTAGAGCAGCAGGTGGCGGCGTTAAAATCTTCGATGGCTACTGAGCGTTAAGATGCCAACGCCGATATCTGCTGCCATAGCCCAATAATAAACGAGTAGTTGTCCGCATGATCAACTTTGCCCAACGCGCGACCATCTTGTTGGTTGACGATGAGATCCGTTCGCTGGAGACGATGCAGCGCACTTTGGATGAAGAGTTCGAGGTGTTGTGTGCTAATTCGGTAGCGCAAGCCGAGCAGTTGCTGGAGCAACATCAGGTGCAGGTGATTCTGTGCGACCAGCGGATGCCCGATTGTACCGGGGTCGAGTTTCTGGGACGAATGCGAGAGCGGGCGCCGCAGATCTGGCGCATTATTATCTCGGGTTACACCGACGCCGAAGATATCATTCGCGGCATCAATGAAAGCGGTATCTATCAGTACATCACCAAACCCTGGCACCCCGATCACCTGCTCAGTACGGTTCGGAATGCTGTGCAGCTGTCGAGGCTGCAAAGCGAGAGCCAGTTGCTGAGCATGGAGATGAAGCGCTCGGCGCCTGGCGTGCGCAAGCAGCTGGCACGCAGTCGAGCGGCGCTCAAGCAGCAGCTTAATCCAGACCGGATTCGTCGCAGCGTGCAGAGTCCGCTCAATGGCGTTTGTGATCAGCTCAGTCAAATCGCTCCGTATGACCTGTCGGTGCTGATTGCTGGTGAGTCGGGGACTGGCAAGGAGTTGTTCGCGCGAGCATTACACTACAGCTCAGCTCGCTCGGATAAACCCTTCGTTAGCGAAAACTGTGGAGCCATGCATGATGAGCTGCTCTCTAGCGAGTTGTTTGGCCATAAGAAAGGTTCCTTTACCGGCGCTATTAGCGACCATATAGGGCTGTTTGAACAGGCTCATGGTGGCACCATCTTCCTCGACGAGGTCGGTGATATCTCGCCTGCATTCCAGGTCAAACTGCTGCGGGTGCTGCAGGAAGGGGAGATTCGGCCACTCGGCTCCGATCAGAAGCGGCGGGTCGATGTTCGTGTGGTGGCGGCTACCAACCGTGACCTGCAGCAGGAGGTTAAAGCCGGCCGTTTTCGTCGAGATCTGTACTACCGGTTAGCCCAGGTGACGTTGGAACTGCCACCGCTACGTGATCGGCTTTGCGATATCCCTGTGCTGGCTAACGACATTCTCAAACAGGCCTGTGAAGCGTTCGACAAGCCGGTCAGCGGCTTTAGCGCAGAGGCTCTGGCTTGCCTGCAGGGCTACGGTTGGCCCGGCAACGTACGTGAGTTGCAGAACGAGATCCATCGGATGCTGGTGTTCTGTGATAGCGACCGGCTGGGTGGTGACCTGGTAGCGCCTCATATTATCCGTGGCTGCAGCGATGATGCCGCGGACGGGCTCGATACTATCGCCGCCGGTAGTGGCTCGCTGAAACAGCGGGTTGAACGGCTGGAGTCGATCATCCTGCGCGAAACGCTGATCCGGCATCGCTGGAACAAGAGCCATGCCGCCAACGAGCTGGGGCTGTCACGGGTTGGCCTGCGCAACAAACTCGATCGTTACGGTCTAGATCCACAGCGTACAGGCAGCGAAAGCGCTGAAGTTGCTGAGTTGACCGATCAGAGTGCTGACGCCAACGAGCTGTCCGGCAACGCTTGATGAGCATGGTAGTATCCCCCACTTCGGCCAGCCCCCTTGACACTCAGGGGCTGCACCTGACCATCTCGGGACAGGTGCAGGGGGTTGGGTTTAGGCCGTTTGTGTACCAGCTGGCGCACCGCTTGAATCTGGCGGGGGATGTCTGCAATGATGCCGTCGGGGTCCAGATCCGGCTTTGGGGCAGCCTGCAGCAGCTGGCTGATTTTGAGCGACTGCTGCAGCAGCAAGCGCCGCCGATGGCGTTGATCGATTCGATTCAGCGTCAGCTATTGATGGAAGGGCCCGTATCAAATCAGTTTCAAATTGTCGCCAGCGGAGCCGGTGAGGTGCGGGTCGGTGTCACGCCCGACGCCGGTGTTTGCCCTGATTGTTTACACGAATTATTCGATTCAAACGACCGCCGCTACCGCTACCCGTTTATCAACTGCACCAACTGTGGCCCGCGTTATAGCTTGATCGAGCGATTGCCGTATGACCGTCCCCACACGACCATGGCCAAGTTTGAACTCTGTCCGAGTTGTGCCGACGAATACCGCGATCCCTGCGACCGTCGCTTTCACGCTCAACCCAATGCCTGTCCTGATTGCGGCCCGCAATTAAGTCTGCATCACATTGATAAAGCAGGGGATGGACGCTCTGCTGGTGAAATGACCGGCGCTGATCCGGTGGCGCAAACGATTCAACTGCTCCGGCAGGGCAAGATTATCGCGATTAAGGGAGTCGGCGGCTTTCACCTGGTCTGCGATGGACGTAACCGCGAAGCGGTGGTCGAACTTCGTCGCCGAAAAAAGCGTCAGTACAAGCCGTTCGCGCTGATGGCGGCCAACCCGCAGTCATTGCAACCTTGGGTCGAACTGAATTCGGCCCGGATCGAACGGTTACAGGCGGCTGATGCACCAATCGTGCTCTGCCCTGCTAAAGAGTTAGATGGTTTGCCTGGGATCGCCCCTAAGCTGGCATGGATCGGGGTGATGCTGCCGCATAGCCCACTGCATTTCTTACTGTTCCACCAAGCCGCTGGTTGTCCAGACGGTACCCCGTGGTTACAGCAGCCGAGCGACTTGCTGCTGGTGATGACCAGTGCCAATCCCAGCGGTGAACCGTTGGTGACCGACAATGATGAGGCGTTCAAACGTTTAGGTCGTTTGGCCGATGCGATTTTGCTGCATGATCGTGATATCCATATCCGCTGCGATGATTCGGTTGTGCACGGTGGTTCTAGATCGGTCCCCCTTGCTTTGATTCGACGTGGTCGTGGATTAGCGCCGCAGGTTATACCGTTATCTACGAGGTGGCGCGATGCACCTTCGGTGTTGGCGACCGGTGCCTTGTTGAAAAACACCGTCTGCCTGACCAAGGGTGATCGCGCCTATGTGTCTCAGCATATCGGCGATCTGGATAATCCCAGCTGCTGCCGAGCGCTGGAGCAGACGGTCGAGCATCTATGCAAGCTGTTCGATATCGAACCTAAGCTGGTGGTGAACGACCTGCATCCGGATAACTTTGCCAGCCAGTTCGGCCAGCGATTTGCTCAACAGCACGACATCCCTACGCTGGCGGTACAGCATCATCGAGCGCATCTCGCGGCGGTCATTGCTGAGCACGAGGCTCAACTAGAACCCGAACAGGACGGGCCCGTACTTGGGTTGGCACTAGATGGTTTTGGGTTGGGGGATGACGGCAGCCTGTGGGGCGGTGAGTTGTTGCGGCTGGAGGGTGCTGAGTATCAGCGGCTGAGTCAGCTCAGACCTATCGCCCTACCCGGAGCCGATAAAGCGGCCCGAGAGCCCTGGCGGATGGCGGCGGCGGTGCTGCACCAGCTTGGCCGTAATGAGCAGATTATGTCACGCTTTGCCGATCAGCCGGGCGCCGCCATTCTTGCCCAGATGCTGCAACGTGAGGTTAATTGTCCGCTAACCAGCAGTGCCGGGCGGTTGTTCGACGCTGTCGCAGGTATCCTTGGTATTCAGCCGGTGGCCGATTATGAGGCGCAACCGGCAATGATGCTCGAAGGGTTGGCACAGCGATATCTGGCTCAACAGGCTTGGCCACAACGACAGCAATTGATCAAGATCAGCGCCGACGGCATGCTCGATCCGTTACCGTTACTGGAGTGTTTAATTGAACTGGCCGATACCGGACAAGATCCGGAATATGGCGCTGCCTTACTGCACCGACAGTTGATCGATGCGCTGGCAGGGTGGGTTCAGCACCATAACCGCTCGCATCAGATCGGTCGGGTGGTCCTGAGCGGTGGTTGTTTTTTGAACCAGCTGCTCCGCGATGGGCTGGTCAGCCTGCTTCAACAGCAGGGGCTTTGTGTGCTGCAAGCGCAGCGGCTGCCGTGCAATGATGGTGGCCTGAGTCTAGGGCAAGCTTGGCTGGGGTTGGTGGAAACGAGCCAACATGGCCAACAACAAGTAACCGAAGCAGGTAGTAACTGAATTATGTGTTTGGCGATCCCGGTACGGGTAGAGCAACTGCTCGATGATGACTGCGCACTGGCCGATATTGGTGGCGTAAAAAAACAGATTAATGTGGCGTTGATCGAAGATCTGTCGGTTGGCGATTACGTTATCCTGCATGTGGGCTTTGCCCTTAATAAGATCGATCCGCTTGAGGCCGAGAAAACGCTGGCGATGTTCGCCGAACTCGACGCTGCGGCTCGGCAAGAATCGATCGAGGCCTCTTCATGAGTGCCAATCACAACGGCATGAAATACGTTGACGAATTTCGTGACGGCAAACTGGCACGCGATATCGCTGCTCAGATCTGTCGTGAGGCCGATCCCAAACGCAGCTACAACCTGATGGAGTTTTGCGGCGGTCATACCCACGCCATCTTTCGTTACGGTATCCCCGATCTGCTGCCCGCCAACGTCAAGATGATCCACGGTCCCGGCTGCCCGGTCTGCGTGTTGCCAATCAACCGGTTAGATGCGGCGATCGAACTGGCGGCAAAGCACGATGTTATCTTGTGTTCCTACGGCGATATGATGCGGGTACCGGGTTCGCGCAAGACCAGTCTGCTCAAAGCCAAGGCTCAGGGTGCCGATGTGCGGATGGTCTATTCGTGCACCGACGCCCTCAAGCTGGCGCAACAGCACCCTGACCGGCAGGTGGTGTTCTTCGCCATCGGTTTTGAAACCACCACCCCTCCCACTGCGTTGGTGATCATGCAGGCGCAGAAGCTGGGACTGAAAAACTTCAGCGTGTTCTGCAACCATGTGCTGACCCCAGCGGCGATCAGTAATATTTTAGAATCCCCCGAGGTGCGAGAGCTGGGTGTGTTGCCGCTCGACGGTTTTATCGGACCGGCGCATGTCTCTACTGTTATTGGCGCCCAGCCCTATCGGTATTTTGCCGAGGAGTACCGTAAGCCGGTGGTGATCGCCGGATTTGAACCGCTCGACGTGTTGCAGGCGATCCTGATGCTGGTCCGCCAGCTCAATGAAGGCCGGGCCGAGGTCGAGAACGAGTTCGCCCGCGCCGTGACTGAGCATGGTAACGCGAAAGCCAAGTCGCTGGTGGCCGACATCTTCGAGTTGCGCCGCGCGTTCGAGTGGCGCGGTCTGGGGCTGGTGCCCTACAGCGCCTTGAAGATCAAAGCCGAGTACGCACAATTCGACGCCGAACAACGTTTTACCCTGACCAATCGCAGTACCCAGGAGAACAAAGCCTGCGAGTGCGGTGCCATCCTACGTGGCGTTAAAACCCCGCGTGACTGCAGGCTATTCGGCAAACAGTGCACTCCGGAAAATCCACTCGGCTCATGTATGGTGTCGAGCGAAGGGGCGTGCGCGGCGCACTACAGTTATGGCCGTTACCGGGATGCCTGACGTTGGGTGGCGGCAGTGAATTTTCATGGTAGGAGCGTGCCTGCACGCGATGTCGCAACACTGACTCATGCTCGCCAGCAGGCTGGCTCCTACATTGCACCGATTGCATATTGATGAGCACTCTTTTATGAGCAAACGCAGTTACACCAGCACACTAGACCTTGAGAACGGCCGGGTCGAGATGATCCACGGTAGCGGCGGCAAGGCGATGGCGCAGCTGATCGATCACCTGTTCGTGCGCGCCTTCTCCAATCCGATGTTGGAACAACTCAACGATCAGGCCGCATTTACGTTGCCGCCGGGCAGGGTGGTGATGGCGACCGATGCCCATGTGATCTCGCCGCTGCAGTTTCCCGGTGGTGATATCGGTAGTTTGTCGGTACACGGTACCGTCAACGATGTGGCGATGTCGGGCGGCAAAGCGTGCTATCTGTCGGCAGCCTTTATCCTTGAAGAGGGGTTTTCGTTGAAGACCTTAGCTCAGATCGTCGAGTCGATGGCCCGCGCGGCCGAGCAAGCCGGCGTGCCCATTGTTACCGGTGATACTAAGGTGGTCGAGAAGGGCAAGGGCGATGGTTGTTTTATCACCACCACTGGCGTTGGCGTGGTGCCGATCGACATCGATCTGGGCGGCGATAAGACCCGGCCGGGCGACAAAATACTGGTGTCGGGTACTCTGGGTGATCACGGTGTGGCGATCATGTCGCTGCGCCAAGGTTTGAGCTTTGAAACTACC
>JBFFKD010000014.1:0-14304 GCA_041555595.1 Motiliproteus sp. | reverse complement strand
CCTCTGGCACTGCTACAGCAGGCGCACGATCAGCTCGACATTCCGATAGTAGCCATCGGCGGTATCAGCGTGGATAATGCGGCTCAACTCATTAGCCGCGGTGCGGATATGATCGCAGTCATTGGCGATCTGTTTTCTGCTGCCGATATCGAACAACAAGCCCAGCGATTGGCCTCTTTATATTCATAGCGAGTTATAACCGCTGACCGACCCTTTTACCGGAGTTATTACATGTCCCGTTCCACCACCACCTCTGACGCCCTGTTCGAACAAGCCAAACAACATATCCCCGGCGGCGTTAATTCGCCAGTTCGCGCGTTTAAAGCTGTCGGCGGCACCCCAGTATTTACCGAGCGCGCCGAGGGCGCCTACCTGTTTGATGCCGATGGTAAGCGCTACATCGACTATGTACTGTCCTGGGGACCCATGATCCTCGGTCACGCCCATCCGGCCATCACCGCAGCGGTTATCGATAAGATGCAAAAAGGGTTAAGTTTCGGCACCCCCACCGAGATCGAGACCGAGCTGGCCGCCAAGATCTGCGGCCTGTTACCGCACGTTGAGATGATCCGGATGGTTAACTCCGGCACTGAAGCGACCATGAGCGCGATCCGTCTGGCGCGTGGCTTCACCGGCCGCGACAAGATCATCAAATTCGAAGGCTGCTACCACGGCCACTCCGACTCGCTGCTGGTTAAAGCCGGTTCCGGCGCACTGACCCTAGGCGTCCCCAGCTCACCCGGTGTGCCAGCCTGCTTGGCCGATCACACAGTGACATTGACCTATAACGACATCGACGGCGTCAAGCAGGCGATGAGCGAGATCGGCGATCAAGTCGCCTGCATCATCGTCGAGCCGGTAGCCGGTAATATGAACTGCGTCCCGCCAATCCCAGGCTTCCTTGAATGCCTGCGCGAACAGTGCGACCAGTCTGGCGCATTGTTGATCATCGACGAGGTGATGACCGGTTTCCGGCTGGGGCTGCAAGGTGCACAAGGTCACTACGGCGTTAAAGGTGACTTGACCACGCTGGGCAAGGTGATGGGCGGCGGCATGCCGGTCGGCGCCTTCGGCGGGCGACGTGAGGTGATGGAGCAGATCGCCCCACTGGGGCCGGTTTATCAGGCCGGCACCCTGTCGGGTAACCCGGTAGCGATGGCCGCTGGTCTGGCTCAGCTGGAGCAGATCAGCCAGCCCGGTTTCTACGAGCCGCTATTCGCCAAGACCGACAAACTGGTAGCCGGTATGCGCGAGCGTGCTGCCAAGGTCGGCATTCCATTCACCACCAACCACGTCGGCAGCATGTTCGGCTTCTTCTTCACCGAAGCCGATCAGGTCGTCAATTTCCAACAGGCGATCAGCTGCAACAACGACCACTTCAACCCGTTCTATCACGGCATGCTAGACGAAGGGGTTTATCTGGCACCGGCAAGCTACGAAGCTGGATTTATGTCAGCGGCGCACTCGGACGCCGATATTGAGGAGACACTGGATGCCGCCGAACGGGTGATGAGCAAGTTATAAGCACAGCCCGGTAGGTCTTAGACGGGCTGGTTAGCGCAATGCTACCCGCCCTTTTTCTAACCACACTATTTAAGCCTAACGAGCAGCAACCGAATCGCAGCACACCCCGCCTACAGCTGCTAGAGTCCGACCTCAGGTTTGGCCTTAATACTATCGAGAACCGCGTAGCGCTGCTCCACACTCAACTGCTCAATCTTGGCCCGTAGCCGGTTGCCACTAAAGAAGTCAAAACCCTGCTCCCGTCCAGCATGAATCACCGCTGCACTAAACTGATCCGGAGTTGCCATTATGCCGCTACCGACATGAAATGAATTCATACTGCAACGCAACCTTGTCAGGCTTTGAGTTCGTCCAGCGGCCACTGCCGAACAACAATACAGTAGCTGCCGTGCTCCCTGCGTATCAACCAACACATATTCGGTTTGACCCGGTTCCGATCGAACCAGCCTCAGCCGATAGCCTGATTGTTTAAAGAACTGTTCGATCAGCAGCGTATACGCAGACCAAGGGAGAAGTTCGAGCTGGTACAGAACCAGGTCGTCGGGGCGCATCCAATTGCACAATTTCGGAGACATAAGACAAGCATCCATTCTGTCTGTTGCAATGCAACACTATAATGACTCACCTATTAGACTGAAAGTGAAATAATCACACTTAGATCCACCCACTAAAACACCGTCATTTCAGCCACAGGTGTTACACTGTCAAATCAATAGCTTGGCTAATATTCGACCGAAATTTAACCAACACAAGCAGCCTATCCCAACAGCTACACTCGATACTCCAACACGGTGGTTTCCCTGCGATGAACAGATCGGTAAAGACACTGGCTCCTGAAGTCACAAACGTCCACGAGCTGCTGGCCAAACGCCTGCCCAAAGCCAAGGTTGAAGATGCCAAACGGTTGGCCAGCCAGTATTTCGACCACGATTTCACCCGTGAAATCTCTCGTCAGGCCACCGAAGACCTGTATGGATCGCTACTATGCCTGTGGGACCTAGCCCAGAAACGCCCGAGCAACAAAGCACTGGTTCGCGCTTACAACCCAACCCCGGAAGACCATCGCTGGCACAGCACCCACAGTATTATCGAAGTCTTGGTCGACGACATGCCCTTTCTGGTCTCCAGCATCTCGATGGCACTCGATAGCGCCGGAATCACCATCCATCAGGTGACCCATCCGACGATTCGAGTCGAGCGCGATAAACAGGGAAAACTCCGCAAAATCTTAGACCCCAAGGAGTCGAGCGCTACCGCCATCAATGAGTCGATGATGCGGTTCGAAATTGACCACCAGCCCGACGCGCAGTCGCTCGAAACCGAGGTCAACCGGGTTGAAACGGCACTGCAACTGGTGCGGCAAGCGGTCGAAGATTGGCACCCGATCACCGACCAGTTGCGCAGCGCCATCGAATGGAGCAGCACCACCGCCAAGCACCAAAGTCGATCCCGATCGGATGAGGCGCTAGCATTTCTGAACTGGTTGCTCGATGACCACTTCGTTTTTCTCGGTTACCGCTACTACAACCTTGAACAGCCGGACTCCAGCCAACCCGACAAACTGCGCCTGAACTACCAAAACAGGTCGGGACTGGGGATTTTTCGCACCATTCCTAAGGCCCAGCAAAAGATAGAATTTAACGGTTATCTCGGGCAGCTGGCACAAGCCCCCAACCTGCTGGTCATCACCAAATCAACCACCCGCTCGCCGATTCATCGCCCCGCCTATCTCGACCGGATCGGGGTTAAAAAAATCGATGCGACAGGCAAGGTGGTGGGCGAATGGCGGTTTTACGGTCTCTACGCCTCGGCAGCCTACCAGGTACCGATCACCGAAGTGCCGCTGTTACGACGTAAGGTCTCGCGTCTGTTCGAGCGAGCCAACCTCCCCACGAATAGTCACAGCGGCAAAAACCTACGCCACCTGATCAGTACTTTCCCGCGCGATGAGATGCTACAAGCCAATTACCAACAGCTTGAACAGACCCTGATGGGAATGCTTGAGTGCGAAGAGCGGCGCCAACTGCGGCTGTTTTTACGCCCAGACACCTACGATCGCTATATCAGCGCCCAGATTCTGGTACCACGCGACCACTACGACACGGTCCTGCGCCTGAAGATGCAGCAGATCCTGCTGGAGGCGTTCGACGGTCACAGCAGTGAATTCAATGTTCGGCTGACCGAACACGCGCTGGCGCAGATCCAGATCACCGTGCACTGCTTTAATGCCCACGCCAAGATACTCGATATCGACGCGCTCGAAGCCCGCATGACCGAAGCGATGACTTCATGGCAGGATCAGCTGCACGGCGCACTGTCAGAAAAACTGGGCGAGGCCGAAGCCAACCGACTGCAGCGCACCTTCGCCAACTCGCTGCCCGCCGCCTACCTCGACGACTTCAGCCCGCGCCGGGCGGTCACCGATCTGCAGCGACTAGGGTCGTTGGAACTGAACCAGCTGTCGACCTACCTCTACCGCCCTCTTGAAGAGTACGACAGCCTCCACTTCAAGGTGCTCGGTGCCGGCGACAGCCTGGCACTGTCGGATGTACTGCCTATTTTGGAGCAGATGGGAGTACGCGTTCTCAACGCTCGCCCCTACAGCATCCGCTGCAACGATGGCAATGACTACTGGATTCTCGATTTCCGGCTATCGGTAGCCGGCAGCTTCGATCCCGAAAACAATCACCTCAAACAGCAGTTCCAGGAAACCTTCATCCACAGCTACTTCGGCGAGATCGAAAACGACGGTTTCAACGAGCTGGTGATCGCGGCGGGCCTAAGCTGGCGTCAGGTGATGCTGCTGCGGGCGGTATGCAAATACCTGTTGCAGCTGGCGATCCCGTTCTCGCAACGCTACATGGAGCAGACCCTCAGCCACAATCCGCATATCAGCCGCAACCTGGTTAAACTGTTCGAAACCCGGTTCGATCCCGATATGCGCCACGACCGCGACCAACGCTGCCAGATGCTGACCAAGACGATCGATGACGCGCTAGAGGCGGTCGAAAATCTCGATCAGGATCGCATTCTAAGGCACTACCTGAGCATCGTGATGGCGATGCTGCGGACCAATTTCTATCAAGTGGAGGACGACGATACCACCCCCAAGAGCTATGTCTCCTTCAAGCTCGACACCAACGCTATTCCGGCGGCACCGCATCCTCGACCACTGTACGAGATCTTCGTCTACGCTCCCTGGGTCGAAGGGGTCCACCTACGCGGCGGCAAGGTGGCACGCGGCGGCTTGCGCTGGTCGGATCGGCGCGAAGATTTCCGCACCGAAGTGTTGGGGCTGGTCAAAGCGCAGATGGTCAAGAACGCGGTGATCGTACCGGTAGGCGCCAAGGGAGGCTTCATCCCCAAACAACTACCCACCCACAGCCGTGAAGCGATGATGGCCGAGGGGATTCGTTGCTACGAAACCTTTATTCACGCACTGCTCGATATCACCGACAATCGCCAGGCCGGCGAAATCATTCCACCGGCCAACGTCGTGCGTTACGACGACGATGATCCCTACCTGGTCGTGGCAGCAGACAAGGGCACCGCCAGTTTCTCCGACATCGCCAACCGGATCTCGGTTGAGTACGGTTTTTGGCTCGGCGATGCGTTCGCCTCCGGTGGCGCCAACGGTTACGACCATAAGAAGATGGGCATCACCGCGCGCGGCGCCTGGGAGTCGGTCAAACGACTATTCCTAGAGCGTGGTATCGACTGCCAGAACCAGCCCTTCAGTGTGGTAGGGATCGGCGATATGGCCGGCGATGTATTCGGCAACGGCATGCTGCTGTCGCAGCAGACTAAATTGGTCGCCGCCTTTAACCATCAGCATATCTTTATCGATCCCAATCCCGATCCCGCCAGCTCCTGGGCCGAGCGAAAACGGATGTTCGATCTACCGCGCTCGAGCTGGGAAGATTACGACAAATCGCTGATCTCCGATGGCGGCGGCATCTTCTCGCGCAGCGCCAAGTCGATCATCCTGTGCGAGCCGATCCAGCAACTGCTCGATATTAAAGCGACCCGCTTAGCCCCCAACGAGCTGATCCAGGCGATTCTCAAGGCGCCTGTCGACCTGCTCTGGAACGGCGGTATCGGCACCTACGTTAAAGCCGAAACGGAGACCAACGACCAGGTCGGTGACCGCGCCAACGACGGTCTGCGGATCGATGGGCACGAGTTACGTGCGACCATCGTCGGTGAAGGCGGCAACCTGGGCATGACTCAGCGCGGACGCATCGAATACGCCCGCCAGGGTGGTCTGCTCAATACCGACGCGATCGACAACGCCGGCGGCGTACATTCGTCGGATTACGAGGTCAACCTGAAGATCCTGCTCGATGCAGAGGTCGCTTCGCAGGATCTGACCGGCAAGCAGCGTAACCGTTTGCTGGCCAGTATGACCGACGAGGTAGCCTCATTGGTACTGCAGCAAAATAAACTGCAGAGTCAGATCCAAAGCCTGTGCAATCGGCGTGCAGCGTTGATGATCGACGACCACCGCCGGCTAATCCACCGGCTCGAAAGCGAGGGCCGGCTCAAGCGTAAACTCGAGTTCCTGCCCTCAGACGAGCAGCTGGAAGAGCTGGCACGCTCCAATCTAGGCCTCACCCGCCCCGAGATCGCAGTACTGCTGGCCTACAGCAAACTGCGGCTGTTTGATCAGTTGATCGATGGCGAGATTGGCGCCGATCCGGATCTCGCGCTGGAGCTACCGAGCTATTTCCCGCTACCGATTCAGCAACAATACCCGCAGCAGCTTGATCAACACCCGCTGCGCAGCGAGCTGATCGCCACCCATATCGCCAATCTGATCGGCAACCGTCTCGGTCCGACGATCATCCACCACTTGCAAGAGGAGACGCGTTGCCAACCGATGGATGCCGTCCGCGCGCTATTGGCCGCGCGCGATATCTTAGGGATCCAACCGCTATGGGATACGCTCGAAGCACTCGAAACCAGACTCGACAACAACCTGTTCAGCGATCTGATGCTGGAGATACAACAGATCCTCAGCCGCTCCGCCCTGTGGTTACTGCGCAATAACAGCGCACCCTTGTCGGTTGCCCGAATGATCGGCCTGTACCGCGACGGCGCGCAGCAAGTGCTACAGCAACTGCCACCGCTGCTGGCCCACGAACAGCCGCTGACCCCGCTGGATCTGCGGGCGCAACAAGCCGATCTGCCTGCACTCTTTGTCCAGCTCTACCGATTCTACTACCCACTCGATATCGTCATGCTGGCACATCAGGCGGGTCAGAGTGAGCAGCAGGCCGCCGAAGCCTACATCCTGATGGAGAACAAGCTAGGGCTGTGGCAACTGCGCGACCATATCGAAGCGCTACCCGGTAATGATTTATGGGAGCGCAAGGCCCGGGTCAGTCTGGAGGATGAGCTCGACAAAGGCCTGTCGAGCACCATCGCCCGACTACTCAACACCACCGACAGCACGGCACCGATCGAGCAGCGACTGGAGGCCTGGCAGCAGGAGCATCTCAACCTACTGCAGCACTTCCAATCGATCTGCGACGAGGTCAATGCCCAGGATGCCCCCAATCTGGCGATGTTATCGGTCGCTGTACGCGAGCTTGGGCTATTGCACTGATTCACAACTAAGATCGAAAAGAGAGGCCTATAAAAACAACGCCCAAGTGCTCCACGGCAACGGCAACGAACAACCCAACAGGAGTCACATACAGGCCCTTGGCAAAATGGAAGGCGGCAATATTGTGCGCCACTTCCATTGGTCAACGGCGACGTTAATGCCTAGTACAGCCCGTCTAACATGGCACCTGTGTCGGTAACGGCGGGCGCTTCGCTCGCAAACTGATCCTGTATCTAGGTGAGTTACAGCTATCCTCATAAGACTACATTGCTCAATAGCACCCGAGCGTTATCCTAATGCGATTCAAGCAGCGATCCCTTTATCTATTACTGATCAGTTTTAGTTTGTCAGCACTGGCTGAATCGGCCCAACCGGTAAAGGTCACAACCTTTGCCTTTCCGCCATTCATCGTCTCTGATAGCGATGCTCTCCTCAGTGGTAGCGCCATCGATGCAGCCAAACAGCTGTTCGACAAAGCCAACTTAAAGCCATTAAGCTTGGCTTACTTGAACCAACAACCTCAGTCTTATCGCCAGTTTTATGCCATCAGCCGACCACCGCTGACTGTGGCTATGGATGATTTTTTGCTACCATCGCCTTTTTAAGTCTCAAGGGCAGATCACGGCCCGGATACCTCTCAAGGAACTGCCTGTATGCAATTGACCCACCGTTTTCGCCGCCTGCGTCGTACTCCTGCCCTGCGTGATCTGGTTCGTGAAACCCAGCTGTCGGTCAACGACCTGATCCTACCGATCTTTATTGAAGAGGGGATCGACACACCGGTTGCGATCAAGACACTCCCCGGCATCAGCCGTTACCCTGAGGCCCAGCTAGCCGACCAAGTTAAGCAAGCGCAGGCAGCCGGTATTAAGTCGGTCATCCTGTTTGGTATCTCACACAACAAAGATGGCGTCGGTTCCGATAGCTGGGATGAAAACGGACTGATGGCGCGCATGATCCGCTGCGCCAAACAAGCGGCTCCCGAAATGGTGGTGATCTCCGACAACTGCTTCTGTGAATACACCGACCACGGCCACTGCGGCGTAATCTGCGCCGACGATGTCGATAACGATAAAACCCTGATCAACTTGCAAAAACAGGTGATCGTAGCGGCCAAGGCTGGGGTCGATATGATCGCGCCATCCGGAATGATGGACGGCATGATCGCGGCTATACGCGAAGCGCTCGACAGCAACGGCTTCGAACATATCCCGGTGATGTCCTATTCGACCAAGTTCTCCTCCAACTTCTACGGCCCGTTCCGCGATGCCGTCGATAGTTCGTTCAACGGCACTCGCGATAGCTATCAGCTTGACTACGGCAACCGCCGCGAAGCCCTGGCCGAGTCGCTACGTGATATCGATGAAGGGGCCGACATGCTGATGGTCAAGCCCGGCATCGCTTATCTGGATCTACTCAGCGATATTCGCCAACACACCAACCTGCCGCTAGCGGTTTATCAAGTCAGCGGCGAGTACGCCATGGTCAAATTTGCCGACCAGGCCGGCGCCATCGACGGCCCCGCAGTGATGATGGAAAGCCTAGTCGCATTCAAGCGTGCCGGTGCCGATCTGATTATCACCTACTTCGCACTGGAAGCGGCAGCACTGCTAAACAGCTAAACCATCTCCACGAACCCGCGACACCCCACCTCACGGCAAAACCTTAAAGCCCTCTCCTCTATATCGGAGGGGGGCGTCCGGCCAAACATCTTAGAATCACGGTAAGAGTTGCCGTCAATTAACCGTAGCCATAGCCTCATCGGCAGATCCGAACTCAACCTAACGGAGTACGGTAAAAACCCTGACTGTTCCGAAACATCTCTCACCTTAACCGTCGATTTTTTTTACACGTTAAATGCAGCCCTGCTTTTTCTTTCCATATTTCATCGCATTAGTGCGAGGCATCATTATTGCATCAGCTCTAATATACTGAGATAACTGATAGCTTCTGACATCAAGCCCGGTAGATAGCTAACAACTTGCAGATAACCGTCTGCCCTGACTGTTTATTCAAGGGTCTCCGATGCTACCCAAACCACTATACGAAGCACTGCCTTACTGCTATTTCATTACGGGGAGTGCGTTGTGGTTGGTCAGCGACCAACTCTTAGAACTGATAGCCGGGATTCTGCTCTATTTTGCCGGTGCCCAACAGTGGATACTGCGCAGTAACTACCGTCGCTGGGATCGGATTCGAACCAACCTGATCAACAAACACCCTGAGCAAGTACCGCAACAGCCAGATCATGACTTTTATCCCCGTTGGCTCTACGAAATATTGCCGTTCGCTTATATCGGACTGGGCTACCAACTTGCCAACCTGCTGCATAATCCCGGCTGGCTCAACCAACTCTCTCTGGACACCGCTTTTACATTAGCTGCAGCGATAAGCCTGATACTGGCCGGTTATCTGGTGCTACTCTTACGGGGTAACAATCGTCTCGCCTCTGCTCACCACTGAGAGTGATCGGTGAGGATTAACCATTAAAGGGGGTATGTTGCGCTAATGATGCCTAAATGGATCTACGAGGCACAACCCTATTGCTATCTTGCTGCCGGAACGGCGTTAATCATGAGCGAGAAAGGCGTACTGGTCGAGCTAGCCGGGTTATCTCTGTACGCGGCCGGAGCCCTTTGCTGGATCACTCGAGCCCGCTATCGACAGCGCCACGGTCGACGCTACCCGATCCAGGAATATCACGACCAACCCAAACCCCAGGCGTTGCCGATCGATAACTACCACCAGACCCGCAACCTGCCCAAACCACTCTACGAAGGACTTCCATTCGGCTACCTGCTCGCAGGGCTAGCCAGCTATCAGGTTTATCTCCAGCAACCGTCATATCTTCTGATGGTCGCCACCGTGCTTTTTGCCAGCGCAGGTCTTTGTGCCTGGATACTGCGCGGCTACTACCGCGGCTACCATCAACATCATTCGCCGGTGCTCAATGATTAAACCGTCCCCCGCGCTGGGACACGACCTAAGCGCTTCTGATTCTGCGCTGTACCTGGCATACGGCTCCAACCTGCATCCGCTGAGACTACAAGCACGACTGCCAAGCAGCCGACTGATCGCAGTGACCAGAATTTCAGGCTTGCAACTCAGCTTCGATAAATGCGGCCAGGATGGCTCTGGCAAAGCGAATCTGACGCCCGCCGCCGAGCAGACCTGTAGTTACGGTGCCCTGTACCAGATCGAACACTGTGACATTACTGAACTGGACCGTATCGAGGGTGGTTATCGCCGTTGCGATCTCGATGTCGAACTGACCGATCCAGCAGCGGCTGGCGGTACGGTGCACCATCGAGCGTTTAGCTATTTAGCCCAGCCCGAGTTAATTGAGCCATCGCTGCAACCTTTCGACTGGTACCATGCACTGGTGATCGCCGGTGCCCAACTGTTGGAGTTTGCAACCGACTAACAACAGCAGCTACAGCGCTGCAATTGCCAGTCTGACTCGAACCCAGAGCGAGCCGAAATCCAACACCAGTTGTTGCAGAGATTGCAGCATTCCAGCGTTGCGGGCCTGACAATTCCGACTCGCAACGCCTGGGTCAACCAGTGGCATAAAAGCAGCGACTGAGCATCACCCGACTTATCTCAATCGCGGCAGCAACCATCAATTTAAAGGGTGACATGAGCTACTGCCTCGGTGGCGCCCTTAACTTCCGTTACCGGTTCAAACAAAACGTCCATCTCGAACCATAAAGGGCCGGTTAACTAACCGGCCCTTTATGGTTATCTAATTCCGAGACACCAATCCGTCAGTCGACTTCAACCATCTCATAACTATGGCTAACCTCGACCCCTCCCTTCTCGAGCATGATCGATGCCGAACAATACTGTTCGGCCGATAGGCTAACCGCGCGCTTTACATGCGCTTCTTTGAGCTTGCGTCCCGATATGACAAAGTTAACGTGAATCTTGGTGAATACTGCCGGAACGGCATCGGCGCGTTCCGCACTGATCTCGGCGCGGCAATCGGTCACGTCCTGACGGCTCTTCTTGAGAATGCTCATCACATCAAAGCTGGTGCAACCGCCTAAACCCAGCAACAGCATCTCCATCGGCCGCGGCCCCTGATCTTTGCCACCATGATCTTCAGGGCCATCCATGATGTAGGTGTGGCCGGTTCCTGTGGTACCGTCGAAACGGGCATCTCCCGCCCAGTTAACTGTGACATTCATATCATTTACCGCATTATGGAAAGGTTATTATTGGAACAACTGCTGTAACTGCTGGCCTGGATCGCTGGCGCGCATAAACGCCTCACCGACCAGGAACGCATGTACTTCATGTTCGCGCATCGCTGCGACATCATCTTGACTGACGATGCCGCTCTCGGTCACCACCAGGCAGTCATCCGGAATTTTATCGAGCAGCTGATAGGTGTTATCCAGGCTGACCTCGAAGCTGTGTAGATCGCGGTTATTGATCCCGACCAATTTGGCATCGACCTTCAACGCCCGCTGCAGCTCTTCGGCGTTGTGTACCTCGATCAGCACATCCATTCCCAGCGATCGGGCCAGATCGTGCAGGCTGCTGAGTTGCTGATCATCCAGCGCCGCCACGATCAATAGAATGCAGTCAGCCCCCAGTGCCCGCGCTTCGTAGACCTGATAGGGATCGATAAAGAAATCTTTCCGAATCACCGGTAGTTGGCAGGCGGCCCGAGCCTGCTTAAGATAAGCATCGGCGCCCTGAAAGAAATCAACATCGGTTAATACCGACAAACAGCTGGCGCCTCCAGCCTGATAACTGATAGCGATCGCTGCAGGATCAAAATTGGCGCGAATCACGCCTTTACTGGGCGATGCCTTCTTGGCTTCCGCTATCACCGCCGAACGTCCGCTGGCGACAGTATCACGCATCGATTGAACGAAGCCTCGCGGCGAAAAAGCCGGATCAGAGCGTTGCTGTTCGATCTGCTGCTGCAGGGCCTCAATCGAAACCTGGGCACTGCGCTCTGCTACCTCTTCACGTTTACGTTGCAAAATTTTCAGCAGAATCGTTGGGGTGTTCATCGATCAGATCGCTCTTAAGTGGATTGGCTGTAATGCTAATTTTATGCAGCGGTTATTGAGGCTGAGCGGCCAGTGTGTTCGATACATTGGCTAACGCTTCAAGCTTATGCAGTGCCGCACCGCTACTGAGAATTTCGGCAGCACGATCGACTCCGGCCTGCAATGAATCAACCAAGCCGGCAACATAGATCGCCGCACCGGCATTGAGTTTGATGATGTCGGCCGCAGGGCTTGCCTGCCCCGCTAAAACCGCGCGAATCAGCTGCAATGATTGAGCGGCATCCTCGACCACCAGACTATCCAGCGATGAGGTACTGAGCCCCAACTGCTCGGGGGTCAGTGTGTACTCACTGATATCGCCATCTTTGAGTTCAGCAACATGGGTCGGACTCGCGATACTGATCTCATCCAGGCCATCTTCGGCATGCACAACCATCACATGGCGGCTACCCAGTCGCTGCAGCACTTCGGCCAATGGCCGCACCCAGTCACGGCTAAAAACACCCAATACCTGATTGGGCGCGCCCGCCGGATTGGTTAATGGCCCCAGTACGTTGAATACAGTTCTCACCGCCATCTCTCGGCGCGGTCCGATAGCGTGTTTCATGGCGCTATGGTGGGCGGGAGCAAACATAAAACCGACCCCGACCTGATTGATACAGCAAGCGACCTGCTCCGGAGTCGTATTGAGATTGACGCCGGCAGCCTCCAGCACGTCGGCGCTACCGCTAGAACTCGAGACCGAACGATTGCCGTGTTTAGCCACCTGTCCACCCGCTGCCGCGACCACGAACGCTCCGGCAGTCGAGACGTTAAAGATGCCGGCACCATCTCCACCGGTACCACAGGTATCGACGAGATGATCGCCTGCCACCGGTACCGCCGTGGCCAGTTCACGCATCACGGTGGCAGCGCCGACCACTTCGTCGACGGTTTCCCCCTTCATGCGCAGCGCTATCAGAAAACCGCCAATCTGGGCCGGGGTCGCCTCACCAGTCATGATCGCTCGCATCACCGACTGCATCTGCTCAGCATTCAGGTTCTGGCCTTCGGTCAGGGTTTTGATCGCGATCTGGATATCCATCTACAACTCCGTGTTGCTTGTTTATTTGGCTAATATGGCTAAAGCGATTAGCGGCGATCGAGGAAATTCTTGAGCATATCGTGACCGTGCTGAGTCAAGATCGATTCAGGGTGAAACTGCACCCCCTCGATATCGAGGGTTCTATGGCGAACCCCCATAATCTCTTCCACGTCCCCATCAGGCGTCTGAGTCCAGGCGGTCACCTCCAGACACGCGGGCAGCGACGACTGTTCGATCACCAACGAATGGTAACGGGTCGCATCGAACGGATTGGCCAGCCCTTTGAATACACCCAGATCGTGGTGATAAACCGGCGATACCTTACCGTGCATCACCGCACCGGCGCGGACGATATTACCGCCGAACGCCTGAGCGATACTCTGATGACCAAGGCAGATCCCTAGAATCGGCAGCTTACCGGCAAAATGTTCGATCGCCGCCACTGAAATTCCCGCTTCGTTGGGGGTACAGGGGCCCGGCGACACGACCAGATGGTCAGGCTTGAGTGCTTCGATCTGCTCGATGGTAATTTCGTCGTTGCGGTAGACCTGCACTTCGGCACCCAGTTCGCCAATGTATTGGGCCAGGTTGTAGGTGAATGAGTCGTAGTTGTCGATGATTACGATCATAGGTTTCTCCTTCATCTCACGCCAAGACGCTAAGGCGCAAAGATTTGTGTGTTTGCTTTTCGTTTTATGGTTTTGCGCGATGAAATGTTCAAGATGGTTCTGCCCTTAACAAATAAAACGGGCTTCGGGTCAGGAATTGTAATTCCCGGCACCGGGATAGCCATGCAAAACCGCGGCCACGGCTTTGTGCTGGAGAAAAACCATCCCAATTGCGTGTCCGGCGGTAAACGTCCATTTCAGACCATCATTCCCGGATTTGTCACCCGAGATTACCGGGCCGAGATGAGTTTTGGCGTCATGGGTGGCAGCATGCAGCCAACAGTAATCTTCGGTTGTCAACAAACGGATTACATTATTGTAGGTAGGGCTTGCAGGTGAAAGATCGATCAAACGGTATCTTCGGGCAAAATCCTGAAGCATTTGATGCTCTTG
>JBFFKD010000013.1:0-14670 GCA_041555595.1 Motiliproteus sp. | reverse complement strand
GTCGTAGGCGTGCCAGACTTGGCCTATAGGACTATTGCTGACCGGTTTGATCAGTTGGAATTGATGGTGCTCGGGGCCGAGTACCATTTTCTTTCGTAGTGTCGAAAAATCCAGAGCCATAATTGCCTTGCTTTACAGTCGATTACAACCAGCAGTTTGGCACCATCATAGCCCAAACTAGTGTCTGATGGTAAAGCCTGTTTTGACCTGCTTAAACAGCGCTGTCAGTCGGGCTATCTGCATTGTTGCTCTGTCGCTGCTGAACCGTTAGTCGGTCGAGAGCGGGGCGAACGATTTGACCAGGTCATCAAGCGTTTTCATCTGCTGCAGGTAGGGTTCGAGCTTGTCCAGCGGCAGCGCGCAGGGACCGTCGCATTTGGCCTGATCCGGATTGGGGTGTGACTCCAGGAACAGACCGGCGATACCCTGTGACAGACCCGCGCGTGACAGCTGCGCGACGAGTGCTCGACGACCGTCGGCCGAATCGCTTCGTCCTCCGGGCATCTGCAACGCATGGGTCGCATCGAACATGATCGGGCAGTCAAACTGTTTCATTACCGAGAAACCGAGCATATCAACGACCAGATTGTTGTAGCCGAAACTGCTCCCACGTTCGCACAGGATCAGACGGTCGTTTCCGGCTTGGCGACATTTGTTGAGGATATGCCCCATCTCCTGCGGTGCCAAAAACTGCGCTTTTTTGATATTGATGATCGCATCTGTTTTGGCCATCGCCACTACCAGGTCGGTCTGACGGGACAGGAATGCCGGCAGCTGGATGATATCGGCAACCTCGGCAGCAGGCGCTGCCTGATCGGGTTCGTGTACATCGGTAATGATCGGCACCTGAAATGTCTGCTTGATCTCCTGCAGGATTTTTAGACCTTGCTCCAGGCCGGGACCGCGAAATGAGTCGACCGATGAGCGGTTGGCCTTGTCGAAAGAGGCTTTAAAGACGTAAGGGATGCCCAGCCGCTGGGTCACTTCGACATAGTGCTCGGCGATGGCCATCGCCAGGTCGCGTGATTCGAGCACATTCATGCCACCAAAGAGGACAAACGGTAGGTCGTTGCCTACCTGGATCGCTTTGCCTTGTTGGACGGCTCCGATTTCTACAATGGTCTGGCTCATCAGTGCGTTCTCAGCGGTGGCGTAGACGTGATCAATGGATCATCGCCGGCGACGGCTATCAAATAAAAGGAGGGTGATTATAGAAGAGCTGTGACCAGACCGGAACAGCGTTCGCCAATGTAATTAATGGCCGGTGGCTGGATAAGATCAAAGGCTGGCGGTGGCTGAGGTGAAACTGCACGCAAAACGGCTGATCCATTCGCAGGCGGCTTCGTTAAGGCTAAGACGGCGACCTTGGTGTTGCATCTGACGGTGGTAGTGGTGGATATGGCAAAGTTGCTCGACCATTCGGAAGCGGAAGGCTTGCTCTTCGTTGGTGAATGCCAGTGTCAGTCGGTAGCCCTGTGAGTTGCTGCTGCAAGCGATCACCAGAGTATCGGCGGCGGTCTCGTGAGTGATCGATGGCACCCATAGCCGAAGTTGTTGACCCTTAGTAAAGGGGCGCTTCCAATGGCAGTGGAGGTGGGTACGGGATGTTGGGAGGTTGAATAGATCGGAGGGGGGGGCTAGGGGTGTCAGCTCAAGTTTGAACTGGTGTAAAAACTGAGACGCAACAAGGGCTTGGTCCACTAACCTATCCTCTAGCGGTGTTAATTATCAGTATCGACCGCTCTGATAGAAAGGTTAGTGAAAATAATTCATAGTAAAACGGATGGCTATTAGAGAGGTGCAAAGTGGCAGCGACCAAACCGATTCGCGAAGCAATCGACGCGCATCAGCAGCGCTTTAAAACATTGCTTTTATCTACGCTGCGAACGACCGGAGACGGTTCTGGCTCGCCTGTCGATCTGCTGCCCGAGTTGAGCTACGCACCCTATAGTCTTGATCCACAAGGGCGGTTTTATATTTTTATCAGCGATCTGGCCGGACATAGCCAGAATTTGCGCCAGCACCCTGAATGTAGCCTGATGCTGATTGCCGATGAGCGCGACAGTCGTAACCTGTTTGCTCGCGAACGATTAAGTTACCGCTGTCAGGCTGAGCTGGTGACGCAGTCTGATCCACAATTTGAGTCTCAGCTAAAACTGCTCCAGCAACGTAGCGGGGAGGTGGTTAAATTGCTGCGTAACCTGCCCGACTTTAAACTCTACCGATTGACTCCCGTCAGTGGTCGCTATGTGGTGGGGTTTGGTCGGGCATACGATATCGATCCGGCGACCGGCGGGGTAAGTGCGGTTGAAGGTGGCTGAGTTTTAGGCTCGTTATGGTTTTACCTGGCCCTGATGACGGGCTCAAAAATGGCGTTTGAACCGTAAATGTTTCGCTCAGTGCCTGCAGGTGGCTGGATTAAGCTGCGGCACTTTAGGGGCGGCCAGCTAAACCACCCTGAAATGGCGTTTTTATCTCACCTAGTTTGATTAACCCTGTGCAACGCGCGCTCAGCTTTAGACGTCTTAGTGAATTGATTTTCTGAATCGATAATCTAGCAGGGCTAGGTTGATTAGAGAGTGACGCGATGCTATGAGGTCGTGGGTTACGCCAGAATATAGACAAGGGGTGCGATATGAAGATGGTGGTGAGGGGTGGATTCGAACCACCGAAGCTTGCGCGTCAGATTTACAGTCTGATCCCTTTGGCCACTCGGGAACCTCACCATCAAGGCGGCGTATCTTAGGTAACTATGGCGGCGCTGTAAAGCTTAATAGATGGCGTGATCGGTGTTTGTCGGCGAAGCGGGGTTGGTGTCGTTGTGTTTACTCTGTGAGTGAGCAGATAAACGACGGTCATCGAGAGCCTTTTCGGCTAACCTTAGGGCAGGTAACCCTAGCAACATAAGGCTTGTTCTGGGTGTGATAAAAATAGCCGGAGCCGCTTGGAGGTGCGTCATGAGATCGATTAAAGTGAAGGACTATATGACTGACTATGTGTTGAGTTTTAGTCCTGATACCGGGGTGTTTAAAGCGATTGAAGCATTGCGTCAGCGGGATGTTTCGAGCGCGCCGGTGCTGGATAAAGAGGGCAAATTGGTCGGCATGTTGTCGCAGTGGGATTGCATGCAGCGGATGATGCACGGCAGTTACTTTGAAGAGGTCGGCGGCCAGGTGCAGCAATTTATGGTGACAGACTGGATGAGTGCTCAGCCCGGCGATGATGTGGTTGATGTGGCCGATACCATGGTGGCACGAGAGTGGCGTCATGCCATTCCTGTGCTTGAGGGTAGTAGGCTGGTCGGAGTGCTTAGCTGTAGCGATATTCTGAAGATGGTTTATGACTTTGAAAGCGGTCGACAATCGGCCTGATGGGCCTGAATAAGCAGGTTAAGCGGGCACAGTGAGCCCGCTTAACCGGCGGGGACGAAGTCGATGTGGAATTGTCCCTGATAGGGCTCGACCGGCCGGTCTTCGAACTGCAGTAACATTACCCGAGCGCGCAGTTTGCGCTCCAGATCTTGATGATTCAGTTCGCTCGAAGCGATGCTGCAAGCGGTGACGGTACCACTAGGGTCGATTTCGAGCTTAAATACCACCCGCCCTTGTAGCCCCAGTTGCGATCGCAGTGCGCGTCGGTAGAGTGAGTAGAAGGCCGACTTATGCCGATCGAAGACTAGGCTGATCTCCTCGCGGGTGCGTTGCTTTATCTGCACTTCGTTGGCGGCCTCGGCTACCATCGCAGCGATCTCAGCCGGAGTCTCTATCTGGGTGGTCTGGCGTCCGGCCAACGTGGCGCGATTGGGCTTGGCCACGGCTGTAGTCTGGATGCCGCCGCTGCCGTCGAGCGCTTTACGGCCGATCAGATTGGCATTCTTGCGCTGACTACTACCCGCTTTGACATCGCGAAGCTGTTTGTTGCTCAGTTGGCTTAACTCGGGCAAGTTACGCAGCGATTGTAACTGGCTCTGCATCGCCATAATTCCGCTCTTGGCTGCCTTCTCACGCGCTTGTTTGATCTGCTTGGGCGTTGGCTGCTTTGGCTTGAGTTTGGTTACTGGCTTGGGCTTAGGCTCGGGTTTTAGCTTAGGCTTTTCCGGCTCAGGCTTGGGCTTTTCCGGCTCGGGCTTGGGTTGCTCCGGTTCGGGTTTGGGCTTCTTGATCTCGGGCGGTGGCTGTCGTTTCTTCTCCAGCATCAGCTTGGCTAGCCGCTCGGGCACTTTTTCGAGTTGCTCGCGCTTGATCTCCGGTGGGTCGATCAGGAAGGTGACTATCAAAAACAGGGTAAGAAACAACCCCAAGCTGCTGCCAACCAGTTTCCACAGCAGTTGCTGCTGCTCTTTCTCTTCGGACCAGGGCAGTGGTGCTGGGGTGTAGCCTGTCAGATCAACCGGACGCATTAGTAGGCATCCTGCCCGCGTCCGATCACCGCCAACGACAATTGACTGTAGTTCGCCTCAGCAGCGCTGAGCATGATCTTCTTCAGTAGTTTGAACGGAATCTCCCGGTCGGCCATTAGCGTGGCCGATAGCAACTCCGGTTCGATCGGTTCGCCGTCATCGTTCAGGGCGACAGCTAGTGTCAATTCAGAGGTGTTGCGTTGGGCTTGGTACTCTAATTCTTTCACCAGCGCCGGGATCAGGTCGTCGTTGCCGTTGATCAGCTCATCGGTCAGCTCGGCCACCGGCTGGTTCTGCACCACGATGCTGGAGCCGCTGATCTGGATCACTAATGTTTCAGCCACCGGCTTTTCGACCTTGGCTTCAGGCAGTCGCAAACCGGCGTTGCTAGGTTGCTGCACGCTGGATGAGTTGACCAACAGGAAAAAAACCAGAATGGTGAAAATATCCATTAACGAAACCAGATTCAGCGATGGCGGCTTTTTAATCTGGTTGCGTTGTAGCCGGCGACCGCGGTGGCTGAGCTGTTTCATCCGCGCTTGCTCCCAGGCTCTTTGGCAGCTGCTTTAGCTTTTGTTTCGGGTGCATCGCCGAGGGCGATATCCGGGAACAGCTCGACGTTGATACGGTTACCGCTGCCGTCGTCGATTCGAGTCTGACGCACCCGGTCCATGATCTGAATGATCTGGTCGTACGCAATATCGGGTTCCGATAGCAAGGTGATCTGGGTGATCTCCTGATTGCCGCTCTTGATCTCCAGTAGTTTGTTCTGCATCGCCGGGTAATCGAACTTGCCGTCATCGGGATGCAGGGTCAGGTAGGCTCCGCGTTTTCGATCGCTGACAGTGAGGCTGGCGGCTCGGATAATCACCTCTAACTCGGGTTTTGGATCGCGGCTCTGCTCTTCGTTGGCGGCACCGGTATTGGGCAGGTACAGCTCGAGAATCGTCAGCTGGTTGAAGGCGGCAGTGAGCAGCAGGAACGGAATCAGCACCACCATCAGGTTAAGGAAGGCGGTGATATTGATTTCGGGCGGCTCGTTGCGGTTACGCTGGTAGCGTCTGCGGCTCATGGTTTAATCCGTACTGATTTGTCGATCAGATCTTAGAGCCGAGAGTGACCGGTGCGGCGGTTTCGTCGTCGACCTCTTGCAGAGCCGTGTCGCCGCCTTTATTAATCTGGATCAGGTTGGTCAGCTTGACCGTGGCCATATCCATGCTGTCGATAATCTCGCTGGTCTTAGTCGAGATCATCGCGTGTAGCAGCAGCAATGGAATCGCCGCGATCAGGCCGAAGGCGGTGGTATTCATCGCGACCGAGATGCTGCTCGACAGCATATTTGCCTTCTCTGCAGGGTCGGCGTTGGCTACCGCCGAAAACGCTGCGATTAGACCCAGGATGGTCCCGAGCAGGCCAAGTAGGGTGGCAATGTTGGCGAAAATGGCTAAGTAAGGGGTGCGTTTTTCCAGCCGCGGGATGATCTCCATCAGCCCCTCTTCGAGCATCCGCTCGACATCGTCGGCTCGCCGTCCGGCCATCAGATGAGTCAGTGCGTAGACCAGCATCTTCGATAGGTGAGCGTTGGAGTCGCGGACATATTCGACCGTACTCTTGATCTTGCCTTGCAGCATCAACGGCTGGATATGTTCCCAGGCGGTGCGGTTGCGTGAACGCACCATGCCCAGATAGATGTAGCGTTCCAGCGCAATTGCGATACCGATCGCCAAGGTAACCATGATCGGGTACATGAATACGCCGCCGTCCTGGATGAAGCGGATGATGGTGTTAAGGATATCCATAGCTGTAACCTTGTTTGTGCAATGTTAGTGCAATCTGGCTGTTGGTCGGGCCTTGTGCATACGGCTCGCTGGTTGGCTAGATTGTTTCATTCTGACAGATGTTATGACGGCTCGAGCGCAGTGGTAGAGGGCGATATCCATGCGCCGGGGCCAGCTCCGTCTGCGAGGGTCGCAATCCAAGTACGACGATTACACCCAAAATCGGAGGGGATTATATGCCAGTTACGGGGTTGGACAAAGTCGTTAGCGGCTTAAAGACTTAGTCTTTGGCTGGCAATTCCATAGATCTGCCTGGTAATTGGTTAATGCTTGATCTGTGTCACAAGGGGTCAGCGGTTGCTGGATCGGGTATTTGATCGATGGTGCGATCGGCACCGCCGCCCGTTGCTCCTGCCAGGGAATGATATAGAGAACCTGCGGCATCTCCTGATCGCCGGTGATGATCATCCCCTGGCTACTGTTATCAGCGTTGAGAGGACGGCTGGATGCTTGGCTTGTATCGATGGCAGCAAATGCGGGCAGGCATAGCGATAGCCCCAGACCGATGGTGAGCAGGGTGCGTTTGATCGCGTTCATCCATTGCTCTCCTGGTTGAGTCGAAGTTGTAGATCCTGCAACCAGAGTTTGACCTGTTCAGTTTGCGGATCATCAGTGGCCAGTTCTAGAAAACGCAGGTAGTGGTGCTGGGCGTCCTCGAAATACTGCAGATAGATATCGTACAGAATGGCCAAGTTGAGATGAGCCTGGGCGTAATCGGGATCGGACTTGAGCGCTTTAGCGTACGACAGCCGCGCCAGTTCGAACTGACCCTGCTGGCGCAGCATCAGCCCGTTGAGGGTGTGAGCTGCCGGGTGACGCGGATTGAGCGCCAGACAGCGGGCCAGGCTCTGTTGCGCCTGATCGGTGCGCTGTTGGTGGTATTGAATCAGCGCCAGGTTGTACCAGGCTCCCGGGATCTCGGGCTGCTGTAGCAGTAGTTGTTCGAGCTGCTGCTCGGCCTGCGCGGTGTGACCGCCGCGCAACTGTCCGATCGCCTGTTGGTACTGCAGTTTGATCGGTTCGCTGTAGAGGCGTTTGTTCGGTTCTGGATCAGGTAACTGCACCTGGATCGGCTCGGCACGCTTGACCGAACTGGTGGTGCAGCCAACCAGCAAACTCAGCAATACCAAACTGATCAGAGCAGACCCTGTGCCGTTAATCGATCGCATCACTGTACTCCGGTACTCGCTCGGGTTTGTTATACCGCGCTGGCATCATCTGGCGAAGTTCGTTGATACTGATACCGATCGCCGGGGTGTAGATGCCCTGGCCGATCTGGCCGAGGTTGATCTCGTGCAGTGTGATCGCCTTGTCCTCAAACGGCAGTGCCTGTTCTTCCAGTAGGATCTCGTACTGCTCCAGTTCTAGTTCGTTGAGCTTGTTCGGCCGCTGCGACGACATCAGCGCCTGGGCAAATTCACTATACAGTTGACCGATCAGAGCGGTGGCTTCGGTGCCTTGTTTAGACAGGCCGAAGTTAGTGACCTGGGTCAGGTGGCGGATGCTGCTCTCCATCGCTTGCTGTTTGCGTGGCAGACTCTTGTCAAGCGGCAATGTTAGTTGCTGCAATAGGAAGGTCGACATCGCCTGCTTGCCCAGCGTCAGCGAGGCATCGGAGGCGATGGTCAGAGTACGGTCGGTGCTGGCCGTTCCGGCGTTGTTCTCGACTGCAACGATCGCCTGTAACCAGCGTTGCTGGGCCTGGCTGTTATCGAGCTGTTGTGCCAGTTGGTACAGTTTTAAGCGGGCTTCCATCGCCGGCTCGTGCGGAGTCGGGAAGGCCTCGAGAAAGCGTTGGTAACCGTTTACAGCTTGTTTGGGCTGATGCGCTTTCTCTTCCAGCGCCGCCGAGCGCCAGAGTGCGTCGCGTCCCAGTTCTGATTTGCCTTCGCGCTCGAAAATACGCTGCAATGCAGCGGCGGCCTTGGACCAGTTGTTGGTTTGCTCATAGGCCACCACCAATTTTTCGTCGATGGTTGCCTGCAGCTTGTTGCCAGCGCGTTTGTTGCGGAACTGTTCAAGTGCAACCACCGCTTCGGGCCAGCGCTTGAGGCTCAACAGCAGCGTTGCGGCATCAAATTCAGCTTGTGGAAGCACATGGGCATCGGGTGCAAGTTTTCCCAACCGTTGGAAGTGGTTTAGCGCGGCGAGCTGATCGCCGGCCTGTTGCGCCTGCTCGCCTTGCTTGTAGATAGCTTCGGCTATCCGGCGGTGGATCTGGTCCTGTTCTTTTTTATCGATCTCAAAACCCAGTAGCTGCTGATATGAGCGTTCGGCATCCGAAAACTGTTGGGTATCAAACTGGGCATGACCCACCACCCGCCAGAGCCGGATCTGATAGGGGATGTCGAGGTCGGGAATCTGCTGCAGGGTGGTGGCCATGTCGATCGCCTGCTGGTATTGATCCTGAATCAACAGATCTTCGGCCACCTTGGTACGGATGCGGGCGGTGTATTTTGAGTTGGGGTAGGTATCGCTGAACAGCAGGCTCTCTTCGATCCCTTTTTGTAACCAGCGATCGCTTTTGGGGCTGTTGGCTGGTGCCTGTTTATATAAGCTCTGATAAGCCAGCAATGCGGCGTAGCCTGCTTCGTCACTGCGCTCATAATTTGGATACTGGTAGGCCACCTGCTTGTAGGTGTCGGCGGCTTCGGGTAGCTGGTTGGTTTCGCTCAGGGCTTCAGCCTTAAGAAATAACATCTCAGGCAGGCGTGGGCTCTGGGGGAGGGCGCTGATGAACTGGTCGTACCAACCGAGCGCTTTTTGGTAGTGCACGTTAGCCACCTGTTTATCATCAGTATCGCTGCTGACCGGTTGGTATAACGCTTTTGATCGGGTTTGCTGAGCGAGTGCGTGATCACGTTGCGCCAACTCGATTAGATAAACCGATAGGTAGGGGCGGATCAGCTCGCGCCTGGCCTCATCGGCTTGCTGCCAAGCGGCTGAGTCGATACCGAACCGTTCGATCAGTTGTTCTCGCGCTGGCCAGGCTTTGCTGGGGAAACCGCCCGCAGTGTAAGCCGCGATCACGCGTGACTGGTAGAGCGCTGCCTTAGGATCGTTGGGGAAGCGCAATACCATGGCATCGTAGGCTGTAGCGGCATCGTTGTAGCGGTGTTTGTAATCAAAATAGGCGGCCAGATTTCGATAGACCTGAGCTTCGTAGGGTTGCGGCCCGGTCTGATCGAAGTACTGTTGCAGCGATTTGCTGCCCTCCATATAGGCAAAGGTCAGTGCGATCACTCGCAGGGTATCGTCCTGCAGTGCTTGCTGAGGAGCGACCGCTTGCGGCTGACTCTGTGTTGCAGGGGCGGCGGGTTCGATCAGGGCAAAGAACTCTTGCAATGCGCTGGGGTACTCCCCCTGCTTGAAGGCCGACCAGGCCAGTTTGTAACGCGCCTGCGAATGGTACTCGGCGGCGGCATCGGTGCTCAGTACGCTGCGGTACGACTGTTCGGCCAGGTCGAACTGTTTCAGGTTGAACTGCAGTTCAGCGACCCGGAACTGCGCCTCGGCCAGCAGCGGCTGAGGTGGCTGGCTCTCGACCAGCTTGATCAGAGTTGTCAGCATCGGCTCGGGCAACCCTTCGAACTCGTACGCTTTGGCTAGCTGGTACAGCACCTGCTGGCGATCGATGGCTGGATTGTTGTGCGTTAACAATTGCTCATACAGTGCGATGGCGCTGGCCGGGCTAATGTCGGCTCGCGGTGGGATCGGGTCACCGTTGATGATCCGCTCGCTCAGCAGCAGTTTTAGATCGGCCAAGTGATGAATGGCCTGATGGCGGATGTTGGAGTTGAGGGCGTTGTCGGCCAGTGCCTGCAGCGCGCTCAGGGCAAAGTCGTACGGTGGCAATGGATTGTCAGCAAGCGGTGAGGAGGTCTGCGGGGGGCTGCTAGTTGCTGTGGAGTCTGTCTGGTTGGGGTGTGGATAGAACCAGCGTTGCTGTTCGGGGTGGTCGAATTGTGGGGCGTGCGGAACTGTCTGGATCGACAGCCATAGCAAACTTTGTTCGAGTTCGGCGACCATTCGTGCTGGTTCGAACTGCAGCGTTTCGGTCAGTGCACTGAGCAATAGCTGCTTTTGTCGGGTTAATTGGGACTCCATCGCTTTGAGTCGTTTTGCCAGGATAGGTAGTCTGGGCAGCTCTTCCTCGATCCGGATCTCTTCGAGCAGAGCCGTCTTACTGATCTGTTCCGCTTGGAATTTGGCCAACTCTTGGGTTGCTGCCTCTAAATCGATCTGGTCGGCAGTTAGATAGTTAACTCGCGTAATGGTGCCGCTGCCGGATTCTTGCTGAATCGTTTCGACCTGCCACCATGGATGTTTGAATGGATTGTCGGTCAGCCAGACAGCCAAACCATCCAGCAGGGTATAACGGTGCTGCCAGGGCTCGGGTTGCCCGACCAACATGCTGAGGCGGCTCTCCAGTTCTCCTATTTTCGGGTCACCACTGGTTATCTCAAGCGGCAGGATGCTGCCGCTGGCTACCAAGTCATGGTGCTTGATCATCTGCGACTTGATGTGGTCATAACCGCGATTGAACAGCGTGATCTGTTGTTTGATCAGCGGTTGTTGAGCCCGCACTTGGATCAGCAAGCTGTTGATTCGTTCCAGTTCGACCAGCAGCAGTCGTGTCTCTTTACTGAACAATTCCGTCATCGTGGTAGGGGGCTCGCCACTGTGACGTTTGGCCAGTTGCTCGATGAATGCTGGCGATGCGATCTGCTGCACTTGCGAGCTAAGTTGTACGTATCGTTGCTGTAACGGCAGCATCAGTTGACTGGCCAGCAGGGCGGCCTGGGTTCGGGCATTAAGGTGCTGCAATTGCGTCAGCAGTGCCACGTTGGCGGCGTCAACCTGTTGCTGAGGCGTTTGTTGATTGAGTGTTAGCAGAGTCCTGATCGCCGCTTCTTTGTCGCCACTGGCCAGTTGTAGTTGAGCCTTGATTGGCTGCTCCAGTTCTGCCGTATCTGCTGAAAGTGTCAGGGCTTGTAGGGCCGTTTGTGCCTGCTCGATATTGCCAGCATTAGCGAGTGCGAAGCTACTGAGTAGCTGCGAGCGGTTATTGAATTTAGATTTTTTTGGAGCAACGCGTCGAAGTTGCTCAAGCAGAGGCAGTGCCTCGATATATTGCTGTTTATTGATCAGCGTCAGCGCGTAGTTATATTGCTGTAACCCGGTCAATTCTGGATTACTGCGCAACTGATCATCGGTCAGGACCGGTTCTTGCACGGCCGCGCTCGCTGCGGCGCTGAGCTGTTGGAGCTGGATCGAGGTGGCTTGCTGCAGTAGCTTGGCACTTCCCATCAATAGTGGGCTAACTGGCTGTTCGAGTTGGCTCAGCGAGTGGTTGGCATCGACCCAGTCTCGTCGCTGGTAGGCGGCGATTGCCAGCTTTAACCAACGTTGGTTAAGCTGGTCTAGGGTAAGGTAGCTGGCCGGTACCCGTTTGCTGATACGGTAGGAGCCTAGTTGCTCTGAATGGCCTTCGAGCAGGCCGCGGAATAGCTGGTTTTTGTTGCGAAGTTTAGCGTCAAGCCAGCCATCGAAAAAATCGCGCCGTTGATCCCACTGCAGTAAGTGTTGCGCCTGGTAACTGCTGATATGGTCGGCGCGTGCCGGTGCTGCGCTCAGCAGCAGGCTTAGGCCAAGGACGATCAGTGAGCTGTTGGCGATTAACTGCATGCGGGTTACTGCCACTCGGTCACTTCGATTTCACGAAAACCGTTGTTCAATTGCAGATACAGCGGTTTGCCTGCTTTGTGAATCACCTTCTCAGCTTCAACAAAGCGGTTACCGCCCATCGCTAGACCATAGATGCGGACCCGGATTGTATGTTCTCCGGCCGGCAGCAGGGTCGTGAATATCGGCTGGATAGCGCGGCGGTGAGCCAGTAGTTCGACTTTTAACATCGGATACTTGTAGGTCTCGATTAGCTCGTCGTTGATATAGATCTCGGCATAGTGAAGAAATATTCGCGCCCCTTGGATCTGCGAGAACATCACCATCACCAGATCATTGCGCGGATTCAGTAACGAGTGCTCGGTCATGTAGAGGTTGGTCAGTAGGTCGGAGGCGGCGGTTTGAATACTGTGGCTCTGCTTGATCAGCGCCTGGTTGTCGATTGCACCGGCAGTCGCAGAGGTCAGAATCAGTATGCTGCATAGCAATGCGGTCATGATTCCGGTAGACGGATGGCGGCTTGGCATCTGGTTTTGGCTGTCCTGTGAAGGTGAGGCTCCGTAGCGGCCAAAATGTACCATTTCCTGACTAGGGTTTCTATCTGGGACAACAGTTGGGTTTGTTTACTCGCTGTTGATAGTTATCGGGTGGTTGGAGATCACAGGGGCGTGAAGGTGCTAGGGGCTGTTCGCTCTCAAAGGCCTACCGCAATGGTAAGCCTCGGTCATCCGCGTATTCCAAAAAAGGAACAGCGAGTACCGCGCTAGGGTGTCTCGCAGTGAGGTTGCACACTGAGTGCCCGCGGGCACTCAGTTTGTTGGCTTAGGCGGCGTGGGTCGATTCGAAAATTTTATCGGCGTTGGTTGCGATGAAACGATCGAACAGTTGCTCGTTGGCATCAGGATAGCGCTGGGCAAATTCATAGAAACACGATGGCACCAGTCGTGTCTGCCCCTTGGCAAAGGAGACTTCTACTTTATCAGCCAGTGTAGATGCTTGAACCAGTAGGTCAGCTGCTGTTCCCTTAATGGTACCGCCTGCCTGATTCAACGCATACCCATTGGATTCAAGCAGCTCTATCACCTGCTCCATCTGGTTGAATTGCTGGAGTTGGTTGATCGCCACGGTAAAGTGATTTGCACGCAGCCCCATGCTGACGAGCCATGCAGCGTATTCGCTTTCTTGCAGTAATTGCTCATAGTCTTCGATCATTACGGGTTGCCAAAGCAGCCCCTGAGCTAGCACTTCAGGTCCATGCACGACATCTTGTGGGATCTGGGCAACAACGTCTTCGAGAATCTGCTGTGCAGCTGTGCTGAGTTGATGACGCTGTATTTCACTTATAAAGATCCGCGGCGCATTTTCTTCAGGGTGACTATAGCTTTTGGCAACCAATTTTTTCTGTTCAAACAGGTATTGCTGCTGGACTTGGTAACCCATAGAGAGAATAACCGGTTCAAGATGCGCCAGATCTACCGGGCTGTCTGAAAAGCTACGGAAAGCGACATGGTCATTGACAACCGTTTCGCCCTGCTGGGTAAAAAGGTCATGAATCTTTTGTGCTTGGGGTGTGATCCGGATGTAGTCTTGCCACAGCAGGGAAAAGAACGTTTGAGTTTGCATCGGCTTGCCTCGGGTTGTTGTTCATACATTGCGCATGGCAATGTAGAAAAATTGCAGCCACACGTAAAATATTGTTTTTAGATACCAGGCATCGTTTTTATCTATGCCTGGTTTAGAGTGAAATGAAATATAGCGGCGACTAGAGGCTGTGTGACTCAGGATAGATGCCTGTTAGTTCGATGATTCGAATTTGCTCGCCCTCCGCAAGTTGCAGTAGCGCTGCAGCGTCGCTGCTGATTGTGACCGGTCCTGCGGGTGGCAATACGGCTTCAGCGAGGGTGGCGCGAAAATCGCTTAATTGTGTGTTGCTGATCAAACAAGGCTGGGCCGTTTCGCTATCGGTTTCTCCGATAACCCAAGATCGCTGCTGGCTATGTTTGACACTATGGATCTGCTGAAGGCGCGCTTCAACGGTAGGGCCACCATCGAAAATATCGATATAGCCGGCGTGCTCAAAACCCTCTTTTTCAAGTAACCGTAACGCAGGCTTGGTCTTTTCGTGCACATGGCCGATCGCCTCCTGTGCATCGCGACTGAGCAGGTTGACGTACAACGGATATTTGGGCATCAGTTCTGCAATAAAGACCTTGTTGCCCATACCGACCAGATAGTCGGCACGAGGAAAGTCCATTTTGAAAAAGTGCTCACCCAGCCACTCCCAAAAGGGCGAGTGCCCGTTGCTATCGGAAACCCCTCGCATCTCTGCAATGACGCGCGGATCGAACTGTTCTGGATGCTGCGCCATAAATAGAAAGCGGCACTTGGAAAGAAGTCGGCCATTGGTACCCTGACGGTAGGGTTCGCGCAGATACAAGGTGCAGACTTCGGTGGCCCCGGTGTAGTGGTTACACAGCGTCAAGACCTCCATCTTGTTATGGACGTCGAGTTCACGCGATGCATGCACGACCACCTCACGATGATAGTGATAGAACGCCTCGTCATTGCCAACGCCGGTGGCAATGGCGGTGGTACCTGCGATTTCGCCGGTCTGGCTGTTTTCCAATACAAAAAGGAAGCGCTTACTCCCTAGCGAACTGTTTGCTTTGAATGAAGTGAGCGAGTGATTCAGCGTTTGGCGTAAAATTTCCTCATTGTTCGGAAGCGAGGTAAAGCCAACCCCTGATT
>JBFFKD010000012.1:0-15196 GCA_041555595.1 Motiliproteus sp. | reverse complement strand
GTGCGCTAAGGCTTCCTCGTAGCTGACTCTACCCTCTTCGAATAGTGAGAACAGCGCCAGGTCAAAGGTCTGCATGCCGATGTTGGTCGACTTCTTCATCAGCTCTTTGAGTTCGTGAACATGGCCTTTGCGGATCAGATCCGAAGCCAATGGCGAATTGATCAGTACTTCAATCGCGGCAATTCGGCCTTTGCCATCGGCACTTGGCAGCAGTTGCTGGGCGATGATCGCTTTCATGTTCAGCGACAGATCCATCCACATCTGGTCGTGATGTTCGGGTGGGAAGAAGCTGATGATCCGATCCAGCGCTTGGTTAGCGTTGTTGGCGTGCAGAGTTGCTAGGCACAGGTGGCCTGTTTCGGCGAACTGCAGGCCGTACTGCATGGTTTCCTTACTACGGATCTCACCCATCAGGATTACATCGGGTGCCTGGCGCAGGGTGTTTTTCAATGCGACCTCGAAGCTGGGGGTATCGATACCGACTTCGCGTTGGGTCATGATGCAATTTTTATGGTCGTGGATGAATTCGATCGGATCCTCGATGCAGATGATGTGTCCCTTGGTGTTCTCGTTGCGGTAATCGATCATCGATGCCAGCGAGGTCGACTTACCGGTGCTGGTACCACCGACAAATAGAATCAGTCCACGCTTGGCACCGGCCAGATCTTTGATGATCGGCGGCAAGCCTAACTCATCCAGGCTTGGAATCTCGTTCTTGATGCGGCGCAGGACCATGCCGGGCGAGTTGCGCTGGAAGAAGGCGCTGACCCGGAATCGACCGATTCCCGGCGCGCTGATGGCGTAGTTACATTCGTGGCTGGATTCGAATTCAGATTGCTGAGCATCGTTCATGGTGCTGTAGGTCAGCGAGCGTGCCTGGCGTGCAGTCAGCGGGTCGCGGGTCAGTGGCTTGACGGAGCCGTCGACCTTGATGCTGGGCTGAGCGCCAGCGGTAACAAACAGGTCGGACGCATCGCGTTCGACCATGACCTTCAGAAGTTGTGTAAAGTCCACTTAGCTCACCTGCTGGTTCTGACGAAGTATTGGTTGTTCTCGACTCTATGCGCGCAAGGCCAATACCGGAAGTATCAGCCTACAGTAAGGTTAGAAGTTTTGCGGCATCTTAGCTTTCTCTCTTGCCGCCTCGCGCGAGATCAGGCCTTTCTGCATCAAGTTTTGCAGGCATTGATCCATCGTTTGCATGCCGTGGGCGGCTCCGGTCTGGATCGCCGAGTACATCTGAGCCACCTTGTCTTCACGAATCAGGTTACGGATCGCCGGGGTTCCCGCCATGATCTCATGAGCGGCAATCCGGCCACCCTTGGGCTTTTTCAGCAGCGTCTGCGAGATAACCCCCTCCAGTGACTCCGATAACATCGAGCGTACCATCGCTTTCTCATCACTAGGGAATACATCGATGATTCGGTCGATCGTTTTGGCCGCCGAGGTTGTATGCAGGGTGCCGAATACCAGATGACCGGTTTCCGCGGCGGTCAGCGCCAGACGAATGGTCTCCAGATCACGCATCTCACCGACCAGAATGATATCGGGATCTTCACGAAGGGCCGAGCGTAGTGCTTCGGCAAAGCCTAGAGTATCGCGGTGAACTTCACGCTGGTTGACCAGGCACTTCTTACTTTGGTGAACGAATTCGATCGGATCTTCGATAGTCAGGATGTGGTCGTTGCGGGTGTCGTTGACGTAATCGACCATCGCCGCCAGGGTGGTGCTCTTGCCCGACCCTGTGGGGCCCGTGACCAGTACCAGGCCGCGTGGCTTGTCGGCCAGATCCTGAAATACCTTGCCCATACCGAGCGTTTCCATCGACAGGATATCGGTTGGGATGGTCCGGAATACAGCGCCGGCGCCGCGGTTTTGGTTGAACGCGTTAACCCGGAAGCGAGCCAAACCGGGGATCTCGAACGAGAAGTCGGTCTCGTAGAACTCTTCAAAATCCTTTCGCTGCTTGTCGTTCATGATGTCGTAGACCAGCGAGTGGACCTGCTTGTGGTCCAGCAGTGGCATCTTGATCCGGCGCACATCACCATCGACTCGGATCATCGGTGGAACTCCGGCAGAGATGTGGAGGTCCGATGCGTTCTGTTGAACGCTGAAGGTTAATAGTTCGGTAATATCCATACTAGACCCTTATATGCCAATCAAATACAGTGAGCTTCCTTTATCATCCGCATTATTACCGAAAGCCAATACGATGAGTAGCATTGCCGACAATATAGCCACAACATTAAACAGGATTCGTGATGCAGAGCAGTTTGCCCAGCGTGATCAAGGTAGCGTTACGTTGCTGGCGGTCAGTAAAACCAAACCGGTAGCACAGTTACGGGCAGCCTACGCCGCCGGTCAGCGCCATTTTGGCGAAAACTATCTGCAGGATGCGTTGCCTAAGATGGCGCTGCTGGCTGAACTGGATATCTGCTGGCACTTTATCGGTCCACTGCAATCGAATAAAAGCCGGCCAGTGGCCGAGCAGTTTGACTGGTTTCACAGTCTGGATCGTTTCAAAATCGCTCAGCGTTTGAGTGATCAACGGCCGGCTGATAAAGCACCGCTGAACATCTGTATTCAGGTTAATATCAGCGCCGAGGCAAGTAAGTCCGGGGTGCTACCTGAGCAGGTGGCCGAGCTGGCCGGTCAGGTTCAACAATTGCCAGGGATAATGCTGCGCGGTTTGATGGCGATCCCGGCGGCCAGTCTGGATGCCGCAGGGCAGGCACAGGCTTTTGCCCAGATGCGTCAGCTGTTCGAGCAACTAAAGCCGTTAGCTCCGCAGTTGGATACGCTATCGATGGGCATGAGCGCCGACTTGGACGTGGCGGTGGCGCAGGGCTCGACCATGGTTCGAATTGGAACCGCGATCTTTGGTACTCGTGATAATTCACAGGTACAACCGTAACAGTTACAGCAGTAAACAGTGGCGACAACCGATAATGACCGGTTGTTGGCAACATCAGACAGGTTATTTAAAAGGATCGATACGTGAGCGACACAGCACAATATCCGGTTTTGGGTTTTATCGGCGGCGGCAACATGGCCCAAGCGATTATCGGCGGGTTGGTTGCCCAGGGTTACCCAACGGCCAACATCTGGGTCTCCGATCCGAGTCAGGATCAGCTCGACCGACTGCAGCAGCAGTGGCCAGTTCAAACCAGCACTGACAACAACCAGGTTGCTACCGCCGTTGAAGTGTTGCTGCTGGCGGTTAAGCCGCAAGTCATGAAGCTGGTGGCAGAGCCATTGCAAGCCGCCATTAGCGCGTCAAAACCGGTCGTCATCTCGATCGCCGCCGGGATTCCGGTCGCGAGTCTGGAGCGCTGGCTGGGTCTGCAGACTGCAATCGTACGCTGTATGCCTAATACTCCAGCTTTGGTTCAGACCGGCGCCAGTGGTCTGTTTGCCAACGTTAATGTCTCTGCAACGCAACGGCAGCAGTCGGAACTGATCATGAATGCGGTCGGCATCAGCCTGTGGGTCGAGACCGAAGCCTTGATCGATGCGGTGACCGCGGTCTCGGGGAGCGGTCCGGCCTACTACTTCATGATGATGGAGTCGATGATCAACGCCGGTATTGCCCAAGGACTGAGCCGTGAAGTCAGCACTCAGCTGACCCTGCAAACCGCACTGGGTGCTGCCAAGATGGCGCTGGCCAGCGATGTCGAACCGGCCGAGCTACGGCGCCGGGTAACATCTCCTAATGGCACGACCGAGCAAGCGGTGCTGCGGTTTGAGCAGGGAGGTTTAGCCCAATTGGTAACCGAGGCGATGGAGGCCTGCGCCGATCGTGGCCGGGCGATGGCCGAAGAGCTGGGCAACGACTGATTTTCTCAGCGCTAGTATTTGCCATGAGGTGGCAATAGCCGGTTGAACTACCGCTTCATGACTGGCAATGAAGCGGCTTGCCCCCTATCATAAAATGCTAGAAGATCAGCTTGTTAGGCTGGCTCAAAAGACCAAGAAATGATTCACCAATGCTGTTATCAATAAAGAGATCGATCGATGGGCGCTGAAACTTTATCTCTAATCATCCGCACTTTGGGCGAGTGTTTCGCTCTGATTGTCGTACTGCGTTTTCTATTGCAGCTGGCGCATGCCGATTACTACAATCCTATCTCACAGGCGGTGGCCAAATTTACGCAGATACCGTTGGCGCCGTTCCAGAAGGTTATTCCTAAAATTGCCGGTCGTGATATGTCGGCGCTGGTGTTGGCGTTTGTCGTCAAACTCGCGGTGCTGATATTGCTATTGCTGGTTAACAGCCGCGGCATCGAGCCGATCAGTGTCTTGCTGCTAACGCTGGTTAGCTTGCTGAGCATGATTCTGGATGTTTATTTCTACGCTGTTATCGCATCGGTGATCATCAGCTGGATCGCTCCCAATAGCTATCATCCGGCACCGCAGTTGATTAGTCAGCTGACCGAACCGCTGTTCAAGCTGGCTCGCAAAGTGGTGCCGCCGATCGGAGGTTTGGATCTGTCACCGATTCTGATCTTCCTCGTCATTCAGGTGGTTCAGATGCAACTGCAACGACTGCTGTACTGATTCGGCCCTTGTTGCAAAACAGTATCGAATGGCGCCATTGAGCTGCCATTAACTCAAACACAGCACTATGCCCATCGGAACCTCTGATGCCTGAACAGATCCCCGCTGACTCCGTCGGTCTGGTACAACCCCAAATACTGCAGTTTGACCAGCCGTTACCGTTACGTAGCGGTAAATCCCTACCTGCATATCAGCTTGCGATCGAGACCTACGGTGAGCTCAATGCTGACCGCAGCAATGCGGTGCTGATCTGTCATGCACTCAGCGGCCACCACCATGTTGCTGGCTATCACAGCATGGACGATAAAAAACCGGGATGGTGGGATTCTGCTGTCGGTCCGGGCAAAGTGATCGATACCAATAAGTTTTATGTGGTGGGGCTCAATAACATCGGTGGCTGTCATGGAAGCACCGGACCGCAAAGCATCAATCCTGATACCGGCCTTGAGTATGGCCATGAGTTTCCGATTATGGCCGTTCGCGACTGGGTTAAAAGCCAGGCACGACTGGCCGACCGGCTTGGTATCCAGCAGTGGGCTGCGGTCGTTGGCGGTAGTCTGGGCGGGATGCAGGCGCTACGTTGGTCGATCGATTATCCCGATCGTTTGCGGCACTGTCTGGTGATTGCAGCGGCACCGAAGCTGACAGCGCAAAACATTGCTTTTAACGAGGTGGCACGGCAGGCGATCAGTAAAGATCCTGAATTTCATGATGGTCATTATAAGGATCATAATACGATCCCTAAACGAGGCCTGATGTTGGCGCGGATGCTGGGTCATATCACCTATCTGTCCGATGATGCGATGCGTGAGAAATTCGGTCGAGAACTGCGTCGTGATTCACTAAGTTTCGATTATGAAGCCGACTTTCAGGTTGAGAGTTATCTGCGCTATCAAGGCGAGAGTTTCGCCGAGTCGTTTGATGCGAATACCTACTTGCTGATGACTAAAGCGTTGGATTATTTCGATCCGACGGTCGATTTTGGTGGTGACTTGGTGGCGACGCTAAGCGGAGCCAAGAGCCGTTTTCTGGTGGTCTCCTTTACCACTGATTGGCTTTTTGCGCCGGAGCGATCACGTGAGATCGTTGATGCCTTGGTGGCTGCCGGGAAGCAGGTGAGTTATGCCGAGATCGATTCGCCGCACGGTCATGATGCGTTCTTGATTCCGATTCCGCGCTATATGGATGTATTCAGGCGTTATATGCAAAAGGTGGCGGCAGACATAGCCCCGATTGAGAGGGCGACAACATGATGCGAGCGGATCTGGACATTATTCAGGCCTGGGTTCACCCCAAAGCGCGAGTGCTCGATCTGGGCTGTGGTAACGGCGACCTGCTACACCATCTGACCGAATCTCGTCAGGTACACGGCTATGGCATGGAGATCAATCCCGACGATATCGCTAGCTGCATCGATAAAGGTGTCAACGTGATCGAGCAGGATCTCGATCAGGGGCTGACCAATTTTCAGGACAACAGCTTCGATGTAGTGATTATGACCCAAGCGTTGCAGGCGGTGCGCCGTCCCGACCTGGTGCTCGATGAGATGCTACGGGTCGGCAAGGATACTATCGTGACCTTCCCCAATTTTGGTCACTGGCGGGCGCGCTTCTATCTTGCGCTGAAGGGCAAGATGCCGGTGTCTAAGTTTCTTCCCTATACTTGGTACAACACCCCCAATATTCACTTCTGTACCTTTAAGGACTTTGAAGCCCTGTGTCGGCAGAAAGATATCCACATCGTCAAACGGACAGTGGTCAACAGCCAGCACCGGGATCACTGGATCACCAATCTATGGCCCAATATGCTGGGCGAGATTGCGATCTACCACGTAACCAAGTAATAGGTCAGCTCGCCGAGATGAGGCCAGCGATGTTAATTCACACAAGGAGGCGACTATGCGCCGGTCATTAGTTTGGTGGTCAACTTATTTATCAGCCCTGTTGTTCGGCATACTGCTGTCGGGCCATGCCAGTGCCGAACGTTTCAAGGCGTTCGATCATTATCAGGTGCATTACAACGCCCTTAATACGACTTTTTTGCCACCCGAGGTGGCCAAGACGTACTCGATTCAACGCAGTAAGGTCCGTGGGCTCATTAACGTCGCAGTACTCGATAGCCGCAGTAACAAACCGGTGACAGCGCTGGTAACCGGTGAGATCCGCAATCTGGTTGGTCAGACCCAGGCGCTTGAATTCAAATTGGTACGTGAGGGCATCGCGGTCTATTACATCGCCGAGTTCCGCTTTACCGACGATGAAATTCTCAACTTTGACCTGCAGGTACAACCCGACCCGAATGCGGCGGCCTATCAGGTTGAGTTCAAACAGCATTTCTATGTTGATTAACGCGTTAGGCGATGATCAATTCCAGCGACGTTTAATTTAAAGGATATCGATGCAACAGATCGTCCTCGCCAGCGGTAATGCAGGCAAACTGAAAGAGTTCAACCAGGTGCTGGCAGGCCTTGATATCGAGGTCCTGCCGCAGTCTAAGTTCAACGTCGGAGAGGTCGCAGAGACCGGACAGACCTTCGTCGAGAACGCTATTATCAAGGCGCGCCATGTCAGCCAGCTGTCGGGCTTGCCGGCGCTTGCCGATGATTCAGGTCTTGAGGTCGACGCGCTCAACGGTGCGCCAGGGATCTATTCGGCGCGTTTTTCCGGTGCCGGTGCGACCGATGCTGGTAACAACGCCTTGTTGATCGAACGTTTGGCCGGGTTACCGTTAGCGCAGCGCAGCGCTCGGTTCCAGTGCGTATTAGTCTACCTGCGCCATCCCGATGATCCGACTCCGCTGATCTGCCAGGGCACTTGGGAGGGCTCGATCCTTGAGGCGCCGCAGGGTGACAACGGTTTTGGTTACGATCCGCTGTTTTGGGTACCCGAATGCGATTGCAGCTCGGCCCAGCTGGCGCCCGAGCAGAAGAACAGCCGCAGCCACAGAGGTCAGGCTGTAGCCGAGTTTGTTCGCCGGATGAAATTGCAGGCTTGAATCGCCTTTTGAGTTCGATTCTATGAGCACCTCTATAAGCAAGACCTCCCGGCTGCAGCTGCCGCCGTTGAGTCTGTATGTGCACGTGCCCTGGTGTGTGCGCAAGTGCCCCTATTGCGACTTCAACTCTCATGCTCAGCGTGGTGAGTTGCCTGAAAGTGCCTATTTGGCTGCACTATTGCTTGATCTGGATGGCGAACTGAGCCTGGTTGATGGGCGTCAGTTGCAGTCGATCTTCATCGGCGGTGGTACCCCCAGCCTGATGAGCGCGGCGTTTTATCAGCAACTGATCCCCGCGATCGCCCAGCGTATTCCTTTTGCCGAGGATATCGAAATTACTCTCGAAGCCAACCCAGGCACCTTCGAGCAGGATCGTTTTGCCGGTTACCTCGAGGCCGGTATCAACCGGGTGTCGCTGGGGGTGCAGAGTTTTGACGATCGGAGTTTGGAGGCGCTGGGTCGCATTCATAGCGGTGCTGAGGCGGCGAGTGCGATCGATCAGGCGCAGCGGATCGGCTTCGAGCGGATCAACCTCGACCTGATGCACGGCCTGCCCGGGCAGACGCCTGAGATGGCGTTGGCCGATCTACAGCAGGGGTTGGCGCTGGGAACGTCACACCTGTCCTGGTACCAGCTCACCATCGAGCCAAACACCGAATTTCACAACCGCCCACCGCAGCTACCGGTCGACGAAGCGTTGTGGGCGATTCAGGAACAGGGACAAGCGCTGTTGGCGCAATCCGGTTTTGAGCAGTATGAGATCTCCGGTTACAGTCGCGCAGGTCAGCAATGTCGTCATAACCTTAACTATTGGCGTTTTGGCGACTACCTGGGTATCGGCGCCGGCGCTCACGCTAAGCTGACCGACCTGCAAAGCCAGCAACTGATTCGGCGCTGGAAGCCACGTCAACCCAAGGCCTATCAAGATGCCCCTTGTCTTGCTAAGCAACGGGTCATTCAAACCGACGAACTGCCGTTAGAGTTTATGATGAATGCCTTGCGGCTTCATCAGGGGGTTGAGTCTGCCTTGTTTGAGGTGGCCACCGGTGTCTCGTTACAGCAGATTCAGCCGCAGCTTGATCAGGCCCGCCAGCGAGGCCTGCTGGAACCGGCGCTGGATCGGTTGGCTCCAACGCTGCAGGGGCGGCGCTTTCTCAATGATCTGCTTGAGTTGTTTGTTTAGCCGGGTGACCGTGTTGTTGCTGTTTTTTGGCTCTGATGGTTTAGTAGTTAAGTGTTGCTGAGATCGATAGCAATCTCGTAAAACTATAATCCAGAGATTTGGGTGACATGAAGATAGGGTTGTATCAACGGCTGCTGTTTGCCTTGCTTGTACTGGTGGCTTGCGAGGCTCGTGCGGTACCGCTGGTTTATAGTCAAGAGAGCGATCGTGAGCCGTTCTCGTTCTACATCAAACAGCTGGTTGAAGCGGCGCTGGCCAGCCAGGCGCTGGATTACCAGTTGCGTCCTAGTCACGAGATATTGTCACAGCGTCGCGCGTTGACCGAATTGCGGGCGGGGCGCAGTTTGGATCTTTACTGGACGATGACTTCGCAGAGCCGCGAACAACATTTGCGGGTGATTCGCGTTCCATTGTTGAAGGGGATGTTGGGTCAGCGACTGTTGGTGACCCGGCGTGCAGATAGCCGTTTCAACTCGGTTGAGAGCAAACGTCAGTTGCAGCAATACAGTTTTGGCCAAGGACATGACTGGCCCGACGCGGATATACTCGAGGCTGGCGGTTTGAATGTGGTGCGTAGCTCTAACTATGTCGGCATTATGGAGATGCTGGCCCGGTATCGATTTGACGCGTTCCCGTTGGCGATGAATGAAGTTTGGCAAGAGATTGATAAGCGACCGCATCTGAGCGTTGAGGTGAATGATCGGGTGCTGCTGTCGTATGCCGCGCCGGTGTTTCTGTTTGTTCATCCGTCGCAGCAGCAGTTAGCTCAGCAGTTGGAAACGGGTTTGCAGCTCTTGATTGATAGCGGTGAGCTGGATCGGCTATTTAAACAGCATTTCGGAGCTTATACCCAGCGGGCTCGATTGGAGCAGAAAAGGCCATTCCGATTTGATAATCCGACCATGAGTGTCGAGACGCGTCGGGCCATGAAACGATACGCATCGATACTGCTGGTACAGTGACCGTTGTAGGTTGATTGTCGCCGACTCTGCAGGCTCGTTAGCAACCTCAGCATCCCCGATATAAATGGTTCTGACTATGTTCGATCACTTCCTCTGGCTGCCGTTTCTGGTAGCGATCACCGCACTGACGCTGAGCCCCGGCGTCGATACCTTGTTGGTGATGCGAAATGCTGCGCGTGGCGGAAATCGCGATGGTTTGCTGACCAGCCTGGGTATCTGTTGCGGCTTATTCGTGCACGCCACGATCTCTGCGGCGGGCCTGTCGATGGTTCTGCTGGGTTCCGCCGAACTGTTTATGCTGATGAAACTGGCGGGGGCTGGGTATCTGGTCTGGCTCGGAGTACAGAGCCTGCGTTCGGCGCTCCAGCGGCGTCAGCTGCAGTTTGATCAGCCTGCAGCGATCAATGATATTGCAGCAGCGATCTCATTACGCGAAGGGCTGCTGTCGAATCTCCTCAATCCCAAGCCGATCATCTTTTATATGGCGTTTTTACCGCAGTTTATTGACCCCGTGTATCCTGCGCTGCCGCAAGCGTTGATGATGGCAGGGGTTCATTTTTCCATCGGTATGCTGTGGTTGGGGTCATTGGCACTGATGGTCAATCGAGCCCGTCGATGGCTGCAACAGCCTCGCGTGGGGCGGGCGATGGACAGCGTCACCGGTGTCCTCTTGATGGGGTTCGGAATAAGTCTTATGACGAGTCGATAATTGATCTTGATAATGCAAAATTATAATCTGATCAATTGAGTTAAAGTATTTGTTAGTTTTGGCGGCCTATCCAATACAGGCTGGACCGTAAATCGCTTTAAATTGAGGGGGCATTCGTTTCGGCTTTCCCGACGATATTTCAATACACATAAACTTCCAACTACCTTGAAAAATAAGGGTGTTATCACTGGGTCTGATAATTCGGAAGTGGCGTTGAAGGCGCATTTTTCCATCGCAATGCGATAAGCCGGTGGCTAGTTCCAATATCTCGCCCTGATAAGTCGCGGCAAGGTAATCATACTGGGCGCTGATAATCGCCATGGCACGATCCTGTGATTGGTAGTCAGCCAGGCTAACCCCTAAGGATTCAGAATGTTGCCAAGCCGCCTGTTCGCACCATTTGCTGTAGACCCTGTTATTGGTATGCCCCAAACCGTCAATATCCGTTGTGACAGGTGAAACCGTCGTGTGGAAAACCTTGGGGTGCTGCCAGTTGATGGGCATCAGTGTCGCTATCCTTGGTAGTGCTCTATCGCTGTCACGACTTCACTCAAGCAGTTAACCTGTAGATCGGGTGTTTGGGTGCCGGGCCAGGGGCTATTGGCAAAGTTGACCCAGAGGGTGTGCAGGCCACAGTTTTGCGCACCGGCGATGTCGTGCTCAGGGTGATCACCGATATGAATGGTCTGGGTAGCGTCAACCTGCGCCTGTTCGAGCATGTGCTCAAACATCAGTGGGTGTGGCTTAGCTTGGCCTAGCTGATCAGCGTTGAAACTAAATTCGAAATAACGTCCTAACCCCACCAGATTAATATCAGCATTACCGTTACTTAAGGCCGCAAGTCGGTAGTGAGTGCTTAGTTCTGACAGCATTTGTTGAGCGTGTTGGAACGGCTCGACTTGATTTCTGGCAACCAGAAATACATCGAAAGCGGCTTTCGCCAAGGCCTGTGTATCGGCTTCGTTGTAGCCGCTGTTGCTTAACCCTTGTTGAAGTACTGCCAGCCTTACTGCCGTGACGCTATGGGCTATTTCAGGGTGTTGTTTAACCACCTGTTCTCTGAGACGACCGAAGTCTTCCAGTGCATAGCGTTGGCTAAAACGTGGCGCATGCTGTTGTAGCCACTGGTATAGACAGAGGTTGGCCTGCACCATCACGGGACCGACCGCCCATAGAGTATCGTCGAGGTCGAAACTGATCAGTTTGATAGCCATGGTGTTGGCGCTACTCCTTGTCATCAACACGGCCATCGGAGCGGGCACGTGGATGGGCGTTATCGTAGACCTCGGCTAAGTGTTGGAAGTCGAGGTGGGTGTAGATCTGGGTGGTGGAAATATCGGCATGGCCGAGCAGCTCCTGCACGGCCCTCAGGTCGCCGCTGGACTCGAGCATGTGGCTGGCAAATGAGTGGCGTAGTCGGTGTGGGTGCAGTTTGCCCTGAGTCCCTGCCGCCAGCCCCCAGCGTTTGAGTCGCAGCTGTACACTGCGTGGGCTGAGCCGGTTGCCCTGCTTGCTGACAAACAGCGCGGTTTGGTTGTAATCGGCCAGCTGCTCGCGAATCTCCAGCCAACGGTCGATCGCTTTCAGGGCTTGGCGACCGATTGGCAGCTGACGGGTTTTGCTGCCTTTACCGGTCACCCGTAAACTGGCGTCGCGTAGGTCGAGCTGGTTTAGATCGAGACTTACCAGCTCGGCCAACCGCAGGCCGGACGAATAGAACAGTTCCAACATCGCCAGATCGCGTACTTCCAGCGGTTCGCGAGCGGGTTGATTGAGCATCTCATTGAGCTGGTCGACGTCGAGCGGGCGGGGTAGTTTCTTGGCGCTCTTGGGGGCGTTAACCGCTAGCGCCGGGTTGTTCGGCACTCGGTTTTCGCGGATCAGATAACGAAAAAAGCTGCGGCTGGAGGATAGCTTGCGTTGCAGTGACTTGCCCGATAGCCCGCGACTGTGCTGTCGAGCGATGAAGCGACGCAGCAGCCGGGTGTCGAGTTCGATCCAGCTGCCGATTCGTTGTTCATCGCAGTAGGCGGCCAGCTGGTCTAGATCACGCCGATAGTTACTCAGAGTGTGGTCGGACAGCATCCGCTCACCGGCCAAGTGGTCGATAAAGTCATCGATCCAATCGACCAATGCGGACATCGGTTACTCCTGTTCAGCTGTCGCCAGCAAGCGAGACAGGATACGGCTCAGCACTTCGCCGATGTAGTTGAGGAACAGGGTGCCCATACTGCTGTGGAAGTAATTGGCTTCGAAGCTGCCAACAGCCAACAGGCCGATGGTTTTTCCTTTGACCAGTGGCACTACGGCGGCCGATAGCACTTTGTCGGCGCGGTCGTCGAACAAGAATTGCCGTTGCCGATCGCTGAGGCTGCCGCATAGCGCCCAGTCGCTCTCGACCAGTTCTAGAACTTGCGATTCGGCTTGCTGTTGCGATACCGATTTGTAATTGCCAGCATCGCCAATCTGGTTCTGATCGAGCAGGATCAGTCGGGTCAGGTCGCCGTTGAAATCCTGGCAGAAGCCCTCTTCGATCGCATCGGTGAGTTGGTCGAGGGTTTCGGCCTCAAGCAGGCTCAGTACCAGTCGCTTGGTCTTTTCGAACTGCAGGTCGTTGTAGCGGGCGGCATCAAGCAGGTCGTGCAGTTGGCTGCGCATCTCGCGGTTTTGCTCGCGCAGCATCTCGGTCTGACGCTCGACCAGCGAAATGGCACCACCGCGCTGGTGCGGAATACGCAACGTATTGAGTAACGATTGATGACGAGCAAAAAACTCGGGGTGGGTTTCCAGATACTCGACCACCATCTGCGGCATATCTGCTTGCTGTTCGGCGATGGTGCTCTGGCTGCTGGCGCCGGTCTTGTTGGTGTTCTTGCTCATGGCAACTGCCTTGTCTGCGTACTGGGCTTAAATAGATTCAAAGCTGAATCCGGCCTTCATAAACTGTGGTGGCGGATCCTGTCATAATTACAGAAGATCCCTCACCATTCCAATTGATATCGATCTCGCCGCCGAGTAGCCGCACTTTCACATCGGCATCGAGCAGGCCGCGTTGCCTGCCTGCGACGACGGCGGCACAGGCGCCGGTACCGCAAGCCTGGGTTTCACCGACACCACGCTCAAATACGCGCAAGCGGACCTCGTTGCGGCTGATGACCTCCATAAAACCGATGTTGGCCTTGTTGGGAAAGCGAGGATGGCTCTCCAACAGTGGCCCCAGAGTTTCGACCTCGGCCGAGTCGATGTTGTCGACTACCAGCACCCCGTGAGGGTTACCCATCGACACCGCGCTAAGCTGCAGTGATCGACCCTCGATCTCTATCGGGTAGGTGTCAGCGGGCTGCTCTGCGATAAACGGCACCTCGGCTGGCGCCAGCGTGGGTGGCCCCATGTCGACCCGGATGTTGTTGTCATCGGTCAGGGTCAGATACAGCGGCCCTTTGGCGGTCTGCACCGCGATCGTCTTCTTGCCGGTCAGACGCTTGCGGCTGACAAAGCGGGCGAAGCAGCGGGCGCCATTACCGCAATTCTCGACTTCGGAGCCGTCGGCATTATAGATCCGGTATTTAAAGTCCATATCCGGATCGGTCGGTGTTTCGACCAGCAGCAGCTGATCGAAGCCGACGCCGAAATTGCGGTCGGCTAGCTTGCGTACCCGTTCGGGCGAGAAACGGGCGCGCTGGGTGATCAGGTCAACCACCATAAAGTCGTTGCCCAGACCGTGCATTTTGGTAAAGCGGATCTGCATCGGTTAGTTACTCTCGGGCAGCAGTTGTTCGCCACGGATCTGGTGCTCGAAGTCTTCGCGCTGACGAATCAGGTGGATGTCGTTACCATCGACCATCACTTCGGCGGCGCGATTGCGCGAGTTGTAGTTGGAGCTCATGGTGAATCCGTAAGCGCCGCTGGAACAGACCGCGAGCAGGTCGCCAGCGTCCAGCGCCAGCTGTCGATCCTTGCCGAGAAAGTCGCCGGTTTCGCAGACCGGGCCGACCAGATCCCAGCTCAGTGTTGGCTGATCGTCTTTGAGCTGCAACGGGATAATATCCTGGTAGGCGCTATAGAGGGCGGGCCGGATCAGGTCATTCATAGCGGCATCGATGATGGCGAAATTCTTGTGTTCGGTTGGCTTGAGAAATTCCACCCGGGTCAGTAGCACGCCGGCGTTGGCGGCGATAGAACGGCCTGGCTCAAGCACCAGCTCTATCTTCCGTTCACCCAGCCGGGCCAGCACCTTGGCCATATATTCACTCGGATGCGGGGGCTGCTCGTCGGCGTAGCAGACGCCTAAGCCGCCACCCAGATCAAGATGTTGAAGCACGATGCCCTGCTCTGCCAACTGGTCGATCAGAAGTAGCAACCGGTCGAGTGCGTCGAGGAACGGTGTCAGCTCGGTCAACTGCGAGCCAATGTGGCAATCGACCCCGATCACGTTCAGGTTCGGTAGCGCGTGCGCCTTGGCGTACACTTCTAACGCCCGGTTAATATCGATGCCGAACTTATTCTCTTTTAGTCCGGTTGAGATATAGGGGTGGGTCTGAGCATCGACATCAGGGTTGATCCGCAGCGATACCGGCGCCGACTTACCGACGTCGCCCGCCACTTGATTTAGGCGCTCGAGTTCGGCTTCGGACTCGACGTTGAAGCAGTGGATGCCCAGCTCCAATGCGCGGCGAATCTCGTGGGGCTGCTTTGCAACGCCGGAGAACACGACTCGCGACGGATCACCGCCGGCGCGGATGACCCGCTCCAGCTCACCGGCGGAAACGATATCAAAACCGGCACCCAGTC
>JBFFKD010000011.1:0-15536 GCA_041555595.1 Motiliproteus sp. | reverse complement strand
AGGGAACCCGTGCCGCGGTCATTGTGATGGACAGCAGCTCGGGGCAGGCACAAAGCAGTGTCGAGCAGATCCACCAAGCCGGCGAATCGTTGCACGAGATCCGTTCATCCGCTGATCTTATTTCGATGTCGAATACCCAGATCGCCAGCGCCGCCGAACAGCAGAGCGCGGTAGCCGAAGAGATCGACCAGAGCATCGTCTCGGTCGCAGATTCTGCCACCGAGCTGGCCGCCGGCTGCAGTCAGATGGGCAGCGCCTCGGCCGAGCTCAACCAGGCCGCCAACCAATTGCAGCACCTAGTCAGCCAGTTCAAAACCTGAGCCGCCACTGCAACCACCACCAAGGGAGCATTCGCTCCCTTTTTTCAGTCAAAAAACCCAACCCCTACCTCCGCCTCCGTCATCCAATCGAACATCATCGTATAGCGGGCTATTTTTTCACCATTAGAGCAAAAACAACTAGGCAATGGTTACGCCTCAAAAAACCACAGAACAAACAATTATTTGAAATAAATATCTACAAAACCAAAAGTAACAAGAGAAACAAACCAACCTTTTACCACGCTATAAACAAACAGTGTATTTGACATAGGTCAACAACCATAATTTCAACTGGTATATACTCGCCTCCCAACACACACCTATGGAGTTATGCATCATGAATAGAATTGTTACCTCGCTATTTATGGCTGTTGCGCTGTTCGCTTCCATGCTTGTACAGGCCGCCGAAGAACAACCACTGAACATCAATGGCGCAACGACCGTCAGCGCCGAACAACTACTGGATCTGGCCGATAGCCACGACGACCTGGTCATCATCGATGCCCGCAGCGAGTCAGATTACGATAAGGGTCACATACCCGATGTTGTGCGAATCAAAAACACCGATATTACCGACGCTAATTTGGCGGCCAACATTAGCGCCAAAGACACCCCGGTATGCTTTTACTGCAACGGCACCACTTGCGGTCGCAGTGCCGATGCCGTCAACAAAGCCAAGGCTGCCGGTTACAGTAACCTATACTGGTTCCGTGGCGGCATCGCCGAATGGAAAGAGAAAGGCTTCCCGATTGAGATGTAAGTTCGACTTACTCTAAATTGACTGGCTCGATGCGCAGGAGGCACATCGAGCTTTTTACCTATCAAATCGACGCACGGATGCAATCAAATACGTTGTTTAGCAACCGGAGCACGTTATGCGCGTCGAACGCCTGACTATCAAATCTGCCACCATCGCATTGTTACTGATCATTGCTCTGCTGTTTTTGCTGACAACGCTCTACACCAGCGATAAATTTTTCAACTCCGCCTCCCACTCTCAACAACAAACGCTATCTCGGGTACTCGATGTCGCCGCCAAAGGGATACTGCAAGAGACACGAGAGCTGGGGCAGGAGGTCGCATCGGCTATCGCCAAGAACAAAGCGATAAAAAAATCGGTAAAGAACAAAGACCAAGCCGGACTGCCGAGCCTCGCCGATGATTTTTATGCCCAAGCTTACGTGACCGCCGGCATAGTTGATTTAGTCAAGATCCGGTTCTACGACAAAGATGGCAACTTCATCGGACAGAGCAATAAAGGCAACGCCAACCTCGGCCGTAACCTGCCGCCTAATCTGGCATCGACCCACCGCCAACGTAGCGGTCAAGATCGGATGAAAGTACTCACCAGCACCTGGACCCATCACGGTGAAAGCTTACTGAGCGTACTGGTCCCCACCGGTGGATTACGCCTGGCCGGCTATGTCGAAGCGGTGCTCAAACCGGCCCATAATATGAAAGCGATTGAGCAGCTGGTGAAGGCGCCTATCCGGATAATCAGCCAATCGGGCCAAGAAAACTTTGTCAGTGAGAACTGGCAAACAACCGCAGCAGCCGGACATACCTACACCATCCACTACGAAGTCCTCGATGCTTCGGGCCAGCCCGGATCGGTGCTTGAAATGCTGGAAGACAACCAAGCGTTCGTTGAAGCCAGCCGCGAACTGAAATATACCAGCATCGGCATTACCCTATTGATCAGTGTGGTGATGATCAGCCTGACCATAGTGATTTTGACCAAGTACCTGTTCACACCGATGGCCAACCTAAAAGCGGAGATGTTGCTATGTGCCTCCGGCGACCTGACTCCGAAAATCCTTAAAGAGGGATTCCTGGATACCCAGTTAATTGGCGACGCACTCAACACCCTGATCGGCCAATTTCGTCAGCAGGTGCATCAGATCAATGAGATGGCCCAATTGGTCTACACCAACAGCGACCATATCGCCAAGGTTGCCAGCCAAACCCAGCAACATTCCGACCAGCAACGCAGTGAGATGGAACAGTCCTCCAGCGCAATCAGCCAGATGACTTCGGCGGCTGCAGAGATAGCCAACGGCGCTCAAAGCGCCGAAGCGGCAGCGCTCGAATCCCAAACTGTCGCCAGCCAGGGTGAACAGGTGGTTAACCGTTCGATTGAAACGGTTAACGGGCTAGCTACAGAGGTCCAGCAAGCCTCGGCATCAATCAGCGAACTGGCCAAAGATGTTGATAACATCGGTTCGATCCTAGACACCATCCGCAGCATCGCCGAACAAACCAACCTGCTGGCGCTCAATGCCGCCATCGAGGCAGCACGCGCCGGTGAACAGGGCCGAGGCTTTGCCGTAGTGGCCGACGAAGTGCGCAACCTCGCTGGCAGAACCCAGGATTCGACCCAAGAGATCCAGCAGATGATCGAAAAACTGCAGCAAGGCACTGCCGCCGCGGTCGATGTGATGGACCGCAGCTCAGAGCACGCCCGCTCCAGTGTCGAGCAGATTCACCAGGCCGGAGACTCACTGCAGGAGATAAAGGCGGCTGCCGATCAGATTTCGATGGCCAACACCCAGATAGCCAGCGCCGCAGAGCAACAAAGTTCAGTCGCCGTCGAGATCGATCGCAGCGTGGTCTCGGTGGCTGATACCGCCACCGAGCTAGCGGCAGGATGCACTCAGATGAGCAGCTCGGCCAACGAGCTCAACCAAGCTGCCCAGCAGTTACAGCATCTGGTTAGCCAATTTAAAACATGATCTAATAAGATCATCAAAAAGGGAGCTTCACGCTCCCTTTTTTACGTTTTACAGCAACCAGTTAGCATCCAACCAACTGCCACAACCTTCACCACAAAGCACTAGATTAATCGGTCACTTTGGCTCAGTATATCGGCCCACAACAAACCCTGCATTGCTGATTCAAAGCCACAGAAGCGGCTGGAAGCCTATGGATACTCTGACACACTCGCCATCAAACAAAGATTCAGAACGTCGCAACGACGTCACCCTGACTAAAAAGCTGGCCCAACAACGCAGTCCCGAGCAGCAGCGCGTCAACAAGAAAGCATTTGTCCAGCGACTCAAGCAGGAATATTTCTACGACATCCTGCGCGCGCGTAGCCATTCCAAGCATTTTCGGCATACCCGGGCTCAATATATCAGCAACCGGGTGCGGACTCTGGCACTGATCCTGGCTGTTCTGATTCCTGCCTGGATTGCGGTCGATGCGCTGTACTTACCGGCTGGCGACCTGCAGATGATTGGACTGATGCGGATCCTCACCGGTGCAGCCTGCCTGGGCTTGAGTGTCTGGAGTTCCGACAGCCACGATCTGACAACATCGCGATTCAAATTGGCGCTACTGGTAATCATCCCCTCGGCATTCCATACCGCCACTTACCTGTATCTCAATTCCAGCGGTCACACCACGCTACCGGCGGGTTACCATTTCTTCCCATTTCTGATCATTAGCCTCGGTTCGATCTTTCCGCTGACCATCTTTGAAGGCGGGTTTCTGGCCAGTTTTGTGGTCGGACTGTACACACTGACCGAATTCGTGATCGGCGATCTGTTTGCCTTGCAAAGCCTAAACGACATCTGGCTCCTGGCGCTATTGGCCTGTATCGCCGGTTGGGCGGCACTGACCCAGCTGAATATGATGATGCGACTTTACCGGCAGGCGCACCGTGATCCACTAACCGGTTTGGCCAACCGCCGCTCCATCATGAATTTCCTCGAACGCGAGGTCGATTACTCGCGTAACCTGGGGCTGCCACTAAGCGTCATTCTGATGGACCTGGATAAATTCAAGCGCATCAACGACACTCATGGCCACGCAGTGGGCGACCAGGTTCTCTGTGGCTTCGCCAATCTATTGATAGACCAGTCCCGCTCCGAAGACCTGGTTGGCCGCTACGGTGGCGAGGAGTTCCTGATCATTCTTAGTGCAACGCCACGTGAGACGGCCCAGCAGATTGCCGAGCGGATGCGATTAGCCTGCCTGCAACTCAAAATTGAAGCCGATGACGATCTACTCGAATTTTCAACCAGCGCTGGCGTGACGAGCTTACATCCGAGCGAGTCGATCGAGGATATGATGAAACGCGTTGACGATGCCCTCTACAACGCCAAAGGATATGGCCGTAACCGGGTTGTCGTGGCCTAATGCCGACCCAGCCGTCGTCGCCGGACGGTGTTGATCGCCGCTGTGACGCAAACACCGAGGGCACAGGTAGCGCACAGTTAAGCTGGGACGAGCATGGCTTACCCGTGTCGAACCAGTTCGGTGATTTTTACTTCTCTCGTGCCAACGGATTGGAAGAGACAGGCTATGTCTTCCTGCAGCATAACCAACTGCCGCAACGCTGGCAGGCGCTCAAACCCGACCAAGCGTTCGTTATCGCAGAGACTGGCTTCGGCACCGGGCTTAACTTCCTCACCTGCTGGCAAAGCTGGAACCAACAACCGGCCAGCACCGCTCGACTGCATTTTATCTCGGTCGAACGCTATCCGCTGACGACAGCGCAGCTTACACGTGCGCTGGCGCTTTGGCCGCAACTGGCCGAGCTAGCCGAGCAGCTGTTACAACAGTATCCCATCATCGCAAACGGCATCCATCGACTGCGGTTTGATCACGACCGGATCTCACTGACATTGATCTTTGACGACGCCTGTCATGGCCTCAAAAACCTCAACGGCCAGCATGTCGACGCCTGGTTTCTGGACGGTTTTAGCCCCGAAAAAAACCCACAGATGTGGACACAGGCGTTATTCAGCGAGATCGCCTGCAGCAGCGCTGCCGATGCCACGTTTAGCACCTTTACCGCCGCGAGTAGTGTTCGTCGTGCTCTGCAGAGCAGTGGTTTTACTGTCGAGCGGGCCCGTGGTTTCGGCAAGAAACGCGAGATGCTATACGGCCTCGTGCACAATAAGCAGGCGACCGAGACGCTCCCAACCCAGCAACCAAACGGCCTGTCGACCCAGCTCTGGTTCGACCGCCCCATATCGAGCCGATCCGATCCGAACATACCAATTTGCGTCATTGGAGCCGGTCTAGCCGGTGCTAGTACGGCCTTTGCACTGGCCCAGCGTGGTTGCAAAGTTGAGCTGTTCGAGCGAGGTTCCGAGCCCGGTTGCGGCGCCTCGGGCAATCCACAAGGCGTGCTATACGCCAAGCTCCCAGCAGTGCCAACCCTCCACAGCCGTACCCACCTGAGCGGCTACCTGTACAGCCTGCGGATACTGCAGCAACAGTTAACGGCTGGGCAACAGTGGTCTCCCTGCGGGGTGCTACAGTTGGCGCTTGATGACAAACAGCAGGCCAAGAACGATGCCCTGTTGTCCCAAGGCCATTACCCGAACAACCTGGTACTCGGTGTTAACCCACAGCAAGCCAGCCAACTAGCAGGCTACCCGCTCACCCAAGGCGGTCTATTCTACCCCGGCGCTGGCTGGGTCAGCCCCGCCAAGCTATGCCAACAGCTGTTAGAGCACCCCAACATCGTCTGTCACTTCAATCAACCGGTCGATTCGATCGAATACCAACCGGCCCAACAACGTTGGACATTGCTCAATACGCAACGACAGCAGATTGCCACTGCCACCATATTGGTCGTTGCCAACGCTCACGAAGCTAAACAGTTCCCGCAACTTGCGCAGCTGCCGCTCAAGCCGATCCGCGGCCAAACGACATCGGTCGCGGCCAACTCGATTCCCGAGCTGAAAACGGTGCTCTGTGGTAACGGCTATATCGCACCGGCCAACAATCAACGGTTCTGCTTCGGCGCCAGTTTTGATCTGCACAATCACGACAGCAATATCAGCCCATCCGATCACCGACACAACCTCGAACTGGTCGAACAGGTCTGCCCACCGTTGGCATCGCAGCTGGAGCCGCAACTGCCAGCCGCCCAAGGACGCGTTGGCTTTCGCTGCGCCGCATCCGACTATTTACCGATTGTCGGCGCGGTTCCCGACCATGATGAATTTATCAGCGCTTATGCGCCGCTCGGCAAAGACGCCAAAGCCGTCATCGATACGCCCCCAAGTCATCTGCGCGGCTTATTCGTAAACCTCGGCCATGGCTCCAAAGGGCTCATTACGGCACCGCTAGCGGGCGAACTACTGGCCGATCTGATTCTCGGAGAACCACTGGCGGTAGAACATAAACTGGCCCAAGCGCTTAATCCGGCACGATTTATTATCAAGAAGTTAATAAAAGGGGCGATATAGTATCTAACACTTTATATAGTTGATTTGATGATCAAGGAATAAGGCGATATGGCATTAGTTATCTACGACTCAGGGGTCCGCATCCAGACCCCGACGTCATCCTTACTGGCCAACCGTGGCGGGGTCGAAGCACTGACCCAGCCAAGCCGTTCGCGCGAGCTCCCCTCATCCGAAGATAAAACGCTTCCGCCACGTATCAGCCTCGAGCAACAACGCTACTCCAACAAGGCCAAACAAGCGTATCAGAACACCCAGCAGCTCAACCGCCGTAGTCAGGACAATCCCAGCCAACCGCTGACCGTATCGCAGATCATGACCTCACCGGTGTTTACAGTGTCGGTTGGCGCATCGGTTGAGCAGGCTTACCAACAGTTCCGTAGTCACAATATTCGTCACTTGGCGGTGGTCGATGATGGCGGTCGTTGCCACGGAGTGGTCTCCGAGTACGACCTGCTCAAGCGTAGCAGCCAGCTCAACCAGGCGGGGCCGACCCGCAACCACCTGTCGATCGAAGGCACCTACTCGACCCAACTGATCGCAGCCACTCCCGATACCAGCATCCAACAGGTCGCGATCACTTTCCTCAAGCACCGCTTGACCAGTATGCCGGTGATAAACGATTTGGGAGAGCTCCAGGGGATCGTGACCCATACCGACCTGGTACACATGGTCGCGAACGAAGCCGGTCGCGACCGCTGGGCCTAATTGATCTAGCGGCGGCGCTCGAGAGCGACGTTAATGAGGAGTACTGGATGGAAACTGCGGCCCATCCTGGGTGCTAGAAACACCGACCAGCCGCAGCAAAAAACGAAAGACTCGTCGAACCCCGGCAAGGATTTTGGGCAGCACCCAAGCCAGCAATAACAAAAACAGCACTAGCAGCGCCAGAAACAGATAGGGCTGGTTAAGCGCCATCCAAACGCCACCAATCACCGCGACATCCTCACCGATTGACGCACCCCAGTTGCTGAACGGCTCGGGACTGGTGTTGATCATCACCCGGCTACCTGCTTTGAGCGCATGACTGCCCGCCGACAGACCTCCGCCAACCAACGCAGCAGCAACCTCAACCGGCATTGATACATCGCCGACCGCTGCAGCCGCCAACGCCGCCCCTGCCGGAATGCGGATAAAGGTGTGCAAGGTATCCCAGCCGGTATCGACCCCAGGTACCTTATCGGCAAAGAACTCGACGACATACATAAATCCGGCCGCCATCAATACCAAGGGACTACCCACCACCGCTAGCTCAGGCGGTAGTTCGACATGCCCCATATTCGACAACACCCCCAACGTCACTAAGGCCGCGTAAAGATTGATGCCACTGGCCCAGCCAATGCCCATCGTTAACGCCAACGTGGCAATGATCTGATCTAAGTGCTCCATGATGATCTCCCGCTTTCAAAACCAAGCTAGAACCGACAATAGTAACAGCGCTGACGAGCAACTCGTAGAGAGTGGTAACGAAACGACGGCGAGTCTTGTTCAGACTAGCCGGTTGTCGCTGAACCGGTCATGAACCATCTATCAACCGACACATTGGAACTGTGCGCTGCAAAGCGGTAATAGTGCGCTGAGAACTACTGTTGCAACGCGCTATTGGTTCGGTAGGCTTGTTCGGTAACGATTGTCACGCTCTGCAAGTAGGGATCGAAGCAGATCACCACCTGACCCTGCTCCAGCTGGCGCTGAACCTGCGAGACCTTATCGGCCAACGAATATTCACGTTCACCATAATCAGTACCCTCACGGCCAACAAACTCTTCGATCAGCCCCTGCAACGCATCTGGACTGATTTGGTCGTAAGGAATTTTCATTGGGGTTGCTCGCCAGCATCAGTGTATAGCTGTAGCAACTGCAGCAGCTTTTCTTCATCCCATACCGCCACTCCCAACGCTTCGGCCTTAGCCAGTTTAGAGCCAGCCTTGGCGCCGGCGATCAGTGCGTCAGTTTTAGAGGTTGGCGCGCCAGTAGTAACCTTAGCCCCTAAGGCTTCAAGCTTCGCCTTGGCATCTGGACGTGCCATCGTGTCGAATTTTCCGGTGATGGCGAAAGACTTGCCTGCCAGTGGTTGCTCCTGCTCAGATATCGCCTCCAATGGAGGCCAGTGAACGCCGGCCTCGATCAGTGCATCGATCGACTCAAGGTTATGCGGTTGACTAAAAAACAGCGCCAGATGATGCGCTACCACCGGACCGACATCCGATACCTGCTGCAGCGCCTCTTCATCGGCTTGCCGCACCGCATCGAGGGTCAAAAAATGCTTTGCCAGCGAGGCAGCAGTGGCTTCACCAACCTCGCGAATTCCCAGACTATAGATAAACTTAGGCAGCGTGGTCTGCTTACTCTGTTCGATTGCGGCCAGCAGGTTGTCGGCCGATTTGTCACCCATCCGATCCAGCCCGGCAAGTTGCGGATGCTGCAGCCGATACAGATCAGCTAACGTTTCTATCTGGCCCTTATCAACCAACAGCTCGACCAATTTGTCCCCCAGCCCGTCGACATCCATCGCCTTGCGCGAAACATAATGTTTGATCGCCTGCTTGCGTTGCGCCGAACAACTGACACCACCACTACAGCGGGCGGCCGCTTCATCTTCAGTCCGCTCCACTGCCGCGCCGCAAACGGGACACTGTGGTGGCAACAGTACCGGTTGAGTCGCATCAGGGCGACGCTCGAGCACCACCCTAGCCACTTGCGGAATGACATCACCGGCACGGCGCACCACCACCCAGTCGCCAACCCGAACATCCAGTCGTTCGACCTCGTCCATATTGTGCAGGGTGGCATTGCTGACTGTCACACCGCCGACAAACACCGGTTCCAGCCGGGCCACCGGCGTCACGGCACCAGTCCGGCCGACCTGAAAATCGACAGCCAGCAGCCGAGTGATCTCCTCCTGGGCTGGAAACTTACGTGCGATCGCCCAGCGCGGTGCCCGAGCGACAAAACCGAGTTGCTGCTGCAACGCACGCGTATTCACTTTGTAGACGATACCGTCGATCTCATAGCCGAGCCGATCACGTTTTTCGGCTAACTGCTGGTAATAGTCCAGCACCGCTTCAATGCCGTCGAGACAGCGCATTTCCGGGTTGATCGGCAAGCCCCAGCGCTTGAACTGCTGCAACACCTCAGTATGGCGCGGTGGTAGTTCGGCTTCGGCACCGTCGGCATACTCGACTACGCCAAAACCGTAAGCGCAGAAGGTCAACGGTCGGGTGGCGGTGACTGAGGAGTCGAGCTGACGCAGACTGCCCGCCGCCGCATTGCGGGGATTAACGAATGGTTTGTTGCCGCTCTCACGCATTCGCTGGTTGAGCGCGTCAAAGCCTGCTTTGGGGAGGTAGATCTCACCCCGCACCTCTAGCCGAGAGGGCCAATCGTGGCCGCGAAGTTTCAGTGGAATAGCCTTGATGGTGCGAACATTGAGGCTGATATCTTCACCAACCGCACCGTCACCCCGAGTGGCACTTCGCACCAGCAGCCCCTGCTGGTAAAGCAAGCTGACTGCGATACCATCGAGTTTCGGTTCGGCACCATATTCGATCGATGTGTCGTCGGCCAATTTGAGCCGCTCATGGATGCGCCGGTCGAAATCGATCAGTTGCTGATCGTCGAACGCGTTATCGAGCGACAGCATCGGTACTTCGTGTTCAACCTGATCAAACGCACTGAGCGCGGCAGCACCGACCCGCTGGGTCGGGGAATCGCTTCGCTGTAGCTGCGGATACTGCTGTTCGAGCTGCAACAGCTGTTGAAACAGACGGTCATACTCGGCATCGGGCACCGAGGGATCGTCTTCAACGTAGTAACGGTGGTTGTGTTCGTCTATCTCACGGCGCAGCGCCGTGATCTGCTGCTCAACGGTCGGTTCGGTCATCGATAGAATCCGGCTAAAACGGGTCGTTCACAAGGGTCTGCGGCGGGCGAAAAGGCGAGAACTCAGTCCCGGCGAGTTAGCTGTTTGCGCTCAAAATCACGTACTTTCTGGCGGTAATGCTCGATCGTCTGGGTACGCATACTGCTGCGATTCTCATCTCTGAGTTCACCATTGAGATTGTCGGCCACGCACTGTGCCGTCGCCAGCATACACTCGAACGCATTCATCCGGTCGGTCGGATCGGATAGCTGCAGGAAGAAGGTGATCGCAGGGGTCGAGAATGACTCCGCTGTGTCCGGATCGAACGTGCCGGGAGCAATGGCATTGGCCATGCTGAACTGCAATGCACCCTGACCGTTATCATCTTCGTAGCGGTGAAAGATCGACATCTTCGAGCCAAACGCCAGACCGCAGGCCGACACCAGCTTAAACAATACTGGACCGGGGAACGACTGCGCCTTAGCTTGAACGTTGATTATCAGCACCTGCTGATCGACCGGTGTCTCAAGCTGCTCGTTATGAACGGTGGGATCGGCTGGTTTGGTCTTTTTACGACGACGACGCGATCTGGGCTTTTCGACCACTGGCTCGATTTCCGGAGCCAGATCGGGGTGCAGGTCAAAAAAGCTGGGCTGCTCTTCAGGACGGGGTTCGCTTCGTTTAGCCGCCGTCTTGGCTTTTTTCTTAGCCTCAGGCTTTGTCTGTCGCTTCGGCTGGGCCGGAGCTTGATCAACAACAGCAGCATCTATAACGGTCTCAGGTTCAACTGCGACCTCCTGATTAGACTCAACCTCAACCGATCTCACCGACTGCTGTCGAACCAGAAGTTCGTGGACCGGGCGCTCAAGGTCGAGCAGGTCGTCCTCGACCAGGGTCACTGCAGCGGATCGAGGTTCGGATTCAGAGTGAGCAGAATCAGCGAATGCTTCGGTTGTTGCTTCAAGTTCAAGCGCCGACTCAGATTCCGCCAGGCTCTGCTCTACTGCCTCAGCAACAGCTGCAGCAGGCTTGGAAGCGACGTCCTGTAATTCGGGTTGTGGTTCTGATTCGGGCTCGAGGTCAGCAGCGGATTGATGCTTAACATCATCAACTGGCAACGGTGCCGAGACCACCCGACTCTGCCCCAGCCATTCATCTGCACCTTGGCCAACACCCTTGAATTCACGTTCTAGCAGTAGATCGACCTCTTCATCGTGATCATTACCGCCGTGTAGCGCAGGATCGATATCCCACCCGACCACTTTGGCAGAGTGGTCACCAACATCGCCCAGCCCACCCGGCGATGTCATCAGCGCATCGTCAATAATGACCCGACGCGGCTCTGCAGTTTCTGATGACGGTGTCGAGGTCTGTTTAATCGAGCGCTGGCTGGAGGATCTCTGTGACGTTGAATTTGACGCACCCTGAACCGCCGATTCCGCTGCATCATAACAGGCCGGATCAACAATTCGAGCGCCGCCATTAGGCAGTTCGGAGCTGACATCAACATCGGGCAGACCGGCAAATTTCTTATCGATTGCCAGCTTTAACTTGCCCCGCTGCAGATAACGGCGCACCAGGTCAGCAACCACCCCTAGCAAAATCACCAGTCCAGTAACGATCAACCAGTCACGCATACTCATCGCTCAACCTGCCCGTTTTTAAATACTGCTTCAATCTGAATTTTTGTCGTCCAGCAAACGCTGCAATTTAGCATGATCGGGCTGTTTGACCGCCGGTTTGTCGCCATCATCGCGCGCACCGCGCTTGCGTCGGCTCATGATCACCACCACCACGCCTCCCAGAACCAGAAGACCAATAGGACCGTACCAAAGTACAAAGGTGCTGGCATCACGACGAGGACGATAGTTTACAAAATCGCCGTAGCGCGCCACCATAAAATCGACCACATCCTGGTTGCTCTGCCCGGTGGTCACCATCCGGTGGATTTCGCGACGCATATCAGACGCGATCGGTGCGTTCGAGTCGGCCAAATTCTGGTTTTGACACTTGGGGCAGCGCAACTCTTCGGTCAACAGTTTGTACTGTGCCTGCTCGTTGCTGTTATTAAACTCGTAAGAATCGATCACCGCCTGTGCCGACCAGGAACTCATCAGCAACGACGCGATGACGATCGATTTAACAACAGCCTGACTAAACAAAACTTTCATGTTGATATCCGTTACTCGATTAACCCGTAATTTAGCCATCGGCCTTACTTGCCTGCCTCGCCTGATTTCCGCTCAGCCAAACGGCGTTCACGTTTGAGTCGGCGCTGGTACTCAGCCATAAACTGCTTCTTACGCAAAATGGGGCTGATCAGGTTAAACGACACGACCGCCAGCGCAATACCGTATGCCAACCAGACATAGAGACCGTGGCCGCCCATCGCTATGAAGTCACTAAAAGAATCGAAATACATCAGCGCGCCTCCACCAACTCTTTAACCCAGCCCGCCCGTTTCTCCCGCTCCAGAATTTCGGCGCGAGTCCGCAAGATCAACACCACGGTAAAGAAACAGTAGAAGCCCACCACCATCACCAACAGCGGCATCCACATCTCCGGCTCCATCTTCGGCCGCTCGGTAACCGTAAAGGTCGACGCCTGATGCAGTGTATTCCACCACTCGACCGAGTATTTAATGATTGGAATATTGACGATACCCACCAACGACAACACCGCACCCGCTTTGCCAGCGGTGACTTCATCTTCAATTGCCGAATGCAGCGTGTAGACGCCGATGTAGAGGAACAGCAGAATCAGCATCGCGGTAAGCCGTGCATCCCAAACCCACCAGGTACCCCAGGTTGGCTTGCCCCAGATCGCACCGGTTGCCAGAGCCAGCAGCGCCAACGTGGCACCGATCGGGGCGCAACTCTTAGCCACCATATCAGCCACTTTCATCTTCCAAATCAGACTAATCGCACCCGCTACGGCCATCAGCATATAGCACGATTGCGCCAGTAACGCCGAGGGCACATGAATGTAGATGATCCGGAAACTGTTGCCCTGCTGGTAATCTGCAGGAGCAAACGCCAGCCCCCAAATCACTCCGGTCACCATCAACAGAGCCGTTGCAGCGGCAAACCAGGGCAGCAATTTACCCATGATTTCAAAGCTCCAGCGCGGCGAGCCCAGCCGGTAAAACCACGTCGGCATCTTCCAGGTTTTTGCCATCTTTCAATCTCTCATTATCGAATTAATTACTGACGCTGATCCGCAATCCGGCAGCAACGGCCAACGGCGCTAACACCACGCCCAGCGCCAAGATCGCTCCCATGATGGCCAGGTAGCCGCCTACCGGCAAACCTATAGACGCCGCCTGCACGGTTCCAGTTCCAAAAATTAACACCGGAATATACAACGGCAACACCAACAACGAAATCAACACACCGCCTTTGCGCAGGCCTACCGTCAAACCGGCACCGATCGCACCAACCAAGCTCAGGGTCGGCGTACCCAACAGCAGGCTGATCACCAACGCCGACATCCCCTGTTCGGGCAAAAACAGCATCACCCCCAGCAAAGGTGCCATTAGCGTTAGCGGCAGGCCACTGATCATCCAGTGGGCGCAGATCTTAGCGAACACCAACAGTGCTAACGGCTGCGGACTGAGCAGCATCTGCTCCAGCGAGCCGTCGTCATAGTCGGATTGAAACAGGCTATCCATCGACAGCAAGGTTGCCAACAACGCGGCGACCCAGACCACCCCGGCGGCCACTTCGGACAAAAACTGCGGATCGGGGCTGACGCCGAGCGGAAACAGCGTCGCCACCATCAGGAAAAACATCAACGGACTGATCAGATCGTTGCGACGACGATACGCCAGCATCAGGTCGCGTCGCAGAGTGATCCAGAACACGTGGGTTAACGACAGGTCATCGGCCGGCTGGGATTGTTTGCTGTGGACCATCAGTGCGCTCCCACCGGATGACCCAGTACCACTTTGGACAGGTTATCGCTAATGGCCAGTTCGTGATGAGTGGTCAAAATCACACTGCCTCCCTGATCGGCGTGCTGGGCGATCAACGCCTCCAAACGCGCCACTCCACGTTTGTCGATCGCAGTAAACGGCTCGTCCAATATCCATAACGGAGCATCGCTCAGATACAAACGCGCTAGACTGACCCGCCGATTCTGGCCCGCCGATAATGAATGGCAGGGGACATCTTCAAAGCCAAACAGGCCGACATTAGCCAACGCATCGGCGATCCCTTCAAGCCGGGTATGCGGATGCAGGGCACAGTACCAACGTAGGTTCTCTTCCGGTGTTAAAATTGCTTTAACCCCCGGCAGGTGACCAAAATAGAGCAGATCGGCTCGAAACTCGTCACGTACACTCGAAACCCGTGCATCCTTAAAGCGAATATCGCCCTCATAGGCTTGCGACAGACCACTGAGAATCCGCAGCAAGGTGGTTTTACCACTGCCATTAGGGCCTTCAACCTGAACTATTTCGCCCGGACTGAGCGAGAATTTAAGGTCTTCGAACAGCACCCGCTCATCGCGTTCGCAAAACAGGTTGTTCACCTCAAGCAAAGGGGTAGACAAAATCGACAAAACCTTCTGTGACATTCCATTGAATGGTTAAGGCGCCTCTAACGGCCTGAATCTTTCTTAACCGGATAAATCAGCGCATTATATACGAATATTCTGTACAGGCAGAGCCTTGCGAAGCCAATATCGGTCGCTCACAGTCTGTCTATATCATCTTTATTGCCGGAGACACTTTTGGTCGACCATCTCAACACTGCCAATCGCCAATCGTTGCCAATCGATGTCGCCTCGAGCCTGCGCAAATTAGAAGCGATGCTAAGCCAGGGCCAGTCACGAACTGCGCAGGTGGTACAAGTCACACCTCAACTCGCCACCGGCACACCCGCACAAGCCGGCACAACACAACCAAGCAGCGCCCAGTCCGGCAGCCCTCAACCCAACCCAGCCCCACCAAGCACCGCAGCAACCGCCACATTGGCCGGCACCAACACCGCAGTAGCGCCCTCTTCAGCAACGGTGACAAACCCAACTGGAGCCCCCCCTCAGCCGCCATCAAGCACCGAGCTGTTCCGGATACAGGTTCGCCTCGAGGGCCGATTGTTCGATCTGATCACCCAAAAACCCCTACCGCCGGGAAGCGAAGTGCAGATCAGT
>JBFFKD010000010.1:0-15786 GCA_041555595.1 Motiliproteus sp. | reverse complement strand
GTGCCGAGGTTGGCTCATCGAATAGCAGTACCTGAGGATCCATCGCTAACGACCGGGCGATCGCAACACGCTGCTGTTGGCCTCCAGAGAGTTGGCCGGGGTAGAAATCCTTGCGTGAGTAGAGTCCAACGCGCTCAAGCAGGGCTTCACCCTGTTCGATCGCTTCGGCTTTTGAGCGTTTTAGCACATGAGTGGGGGCTTCAATAACATTCTGCAGAATGCTCAGATGTGGCCAGAGATTGAAGTTCTGGAACACGAAGCCAAGCTTCTCGCGCATCAGAGTCAGCTGTTTCTGGCTGACCGCTTCTAGATCGCCATGAGCGGCTCGTTTGAGCGCCAGCTGCTCACCAGAGATGCGGATTTCACCTTCAGTGGGGTTTTCCAGCAGGTTGATACAACGTAGAAAGGTGCTCTTACCGGAGCCACTGGATCCGATGATCGAGATCACATCGTGGTCGTGTGCGGTAAGGTCAATCCCTTTAAGCACCTCCAGGGTGCCGAAGGTCTTATGAATATTGGTTAGCTCTATCGCTACAGGGCTTGCGGTCATCTTGTTTTTATCTCCGCCGGGTCGCGACAGACGTCATCGACCGGTAGGTTTTTATAGGTGCCCATTCGACTCGAGGCCGAAAACAAACTGACATTAACAATACCGAAAGCGGGGTGTGAAAAATTGTCAAAATAGGTCGTCAAATGTTTTTGAAGCGACCTAGTCTGGCCAGGTGAGGGGAAAAACAAAGACTTAGGTTAAGGCTTGATCAGGGTTGATCGTTGGGTTGTCGCTTTAGGGTCTTCGCTGAGACGTTTGCGCTCTTCACTGGGGGTTATGCCGTAATGGTTTCGATAGGCGGTGCTAAAGTGGGAGGCGGTGGAGAAACCGCACGCCAGGCCAACCTGTAAAATCGCCTTATCACTTTGCTGTAACAGTTGCCGCGCCCGTTCCATTCGTAGCTGCAGGTAGAATTTCGAAGGCAGCGTTTGCAGGTGCTTCTTAAATAAACGCTCCAGGTGCCGCCGTGATACGCCGACATGTCCTGCCAGATCATCGGAGCTCAGCGGCTCTTCGATATTGGCCTCCATCAAGGTCACGGCCTCAATCAGCTTCGGTTGGCTGGCTCCAATGCGGGCTTTTAATGGAATGCGCTGTTGATCATCTTGAGTCCGGATTCGCTCGCAAACAAACTGCTCCGAGATCGAAGCCGCCAGCTCGGTTCCGTGATTTTTGCCGATAAGAAACAACATCATATCCATCGCTGCTGTACCGCCGCTACAGGTGTAACGAAGACCGTCGACTTCAAACAGGTTGTTGGTGATGGTGGTCTGCGGAAACTCCTCACGCAAGTTGGCCAGATCCCACCAATGTATCGTTGCCTTGTACCCGTCGAGCAGGCCCGCACAGGCGAGCAGATAAGAGCCGGTGCCGATGCCGCCGAACGCCAACTTGGAGCGCGGCTGTCGCCGCAGCCAGGCGAGCACATCTTCATTGCCGGTTCGGGCGATCGGACTGGCACCGCAGACCAGAATCGCATCCAGGCCGTCGATTCTGTCCAGGCCACTGTCAACGAGGGTTTTGATGCCGCTGGAGCTGGTGACCGGCTCGCCATCGCGACTGATTAACGAGTAGCTGTAGAGCTCTTCTTCGCTGATCAAATTGGCCATCTGCAGCGATTCGATCGCCGAGGAAAAAGCAATTAAGGAGTAGTTGGGCAGCAGCAGAAAACCGAATCGCATCGGTAAACGGCTGGCAGCGGTGGATGTATCAGATAGGAACACCGGGTTGTTATTTCCTTGTTATTGTTTTGCCCGAAGTCACTGCTGGTATGACGACACAAGCAATGTCACGGGCCTTAGTATTTTATACCGGTTGGTTGTTTTTGACAGTCAAGCGGATGTTAGCCGCATCTTCGGTCAGGGTGCTAGTTAATTTATTCCAACGCATCTGCTTCAGCTAAGGGGTAAACATAACGTCAGCCGATCCCTATTCCATCGCCGGGATCGCGTAAATGTCATCTGGTTATAATTTCAGGTCGCTTTCCCACAACTCTTGCTCTAGGCCGTCAACGGCAGTTTGCTCATAATCTTATTAGGGCTGATGACAGCATCCCGGAGTCGTTTGAACGTCGTTATCAAAGCAGGATTTTGATCCGCGTTGATAGCGAACATCAAGCCGTTTCTAACTGTCGCAGCCGTTCCGGAGGACTGCCTGCTGAGTTTAAATCAGGGGTTCTCTATGATTCGTCACAACTGTTATCCAGCACAGTTTAGTCATAACAATAAGAAGCGTAATCAGACCCATGAATACTTATATCGACGTCAAGCAAGCGGGTATTGAGCAAGTTAAGCGGTGGTTGACCGAGCGGTTAGCACCAGCCGATGCGATCCAGGCATCTCGCCTAGCTGAACAGTACTATGCCGAGAGCATTGCACTGGAGCTGGCAGAAGATCCTGTTGAAGACCTTTACGGTGCACTGTTGTGTCTGTGGAACCGCATCCAGACACGCCAGCTAGGTACCCCGCTGGTACGCGCCTACAACCCTAGCCATGAAGAGCAGGGTTGGCACTCCACTCATACGGTTATCGAGATTGTTACCGACGATATGCCGTTTCTAGTGGCCTCGGTGAATATGGAGTTGGTTCGTCGCGAGCTGAATGTTCATAAAATCACTCATCCGGTGCTGCGGGTTCGGCGCGATAAGGCCGGTAAGCTAGAGGAGATTTTGGCGCTATCTGAGATCGATGAGCAGGCTCAGGAGCTACCTGGATCGACGGGCGAAGCCTTGATGCGAATCGAGATCGATCATCAGACCGACAGCGATGCTCGCCAGGAGATCGTCGCGGCGATTATCGACGTTATCAATGATGTTCGGCGCACGGTCGAAGATTGGCCCAAGATGATGGGCGCTCTCGATCATGTGATCGAGCAGACCAGCCAGCAGGCGTTACCGTTGGATCAAGCGGAGCTGGATGAGTCGTTGGCGTTTCTGCGCTGGCTCAAGCAGGATAACTTCCTGTTCCTCGGTTACCGTTACTACCAGCTGGAGCGCAACGGGCAGCAGGTGCGCCTTCGCATCCAGCCCGGTACAGGATTGGGAACCTTTCGTGATGAGGTGCGCAAGGCTCAAGATGATATCGAGTTGCCTCAGCAACTAGCGCAGCTGGCGCTGTCTCCTCAGCTGCTGGTGTTGACCAAGTCCACCAGTTTGTCGACGGTTCAGCGCTCGGCGCATCTTGATTACCTGGGTATCAAACAGTTTAACGACCAGGGGCTCGTGGTCGGCGAGTGGCGTTTCTTCGGGCTTTACTCCTCGCGGGCTTATCGCACCTCGATCGAGCAGGTGCCGCTGTTACGACGCAAGGCCTCCAATATCTGGAAAAATTCGCGCCTGAATCTATCCAGCCATCGCGGCAAAGCCCTGAGCCATATTATCCATCACTATCCGCGCGATGAGATGCTGCAAGCCAGCCAGGAGCAACTGCAGGACTCTATCTTTGGCATCATGGAGTGTCAGGAGCGTCGAAAGTTACGGCTGTTTGTTCGTCCCGACAGTTATGGGCGCTTTTTCACAGCTCTGGTGTATGTCCCGCGTGATCACTACAACACCGAATTAAGACTCAAGATGCAGCAGATTTTGCAGCAGGAGTTTGACGGTCACAGTATCGAATACAATGTTCAGTTGTCCGAGCATGTGCTGGCGCAGATCCAGTTCACCGTCCACAGCCATCGAGTGTTCGATCTTGAGTGGGATGTCAGTCATATCGAAGCCCGGATGACGTCGGCGATGCTGTCGTGGCAGGACGAGCTGCAGTTGTCGTTGAGTGCACAGTATGGCGAGGCCCAGGCCAATAGCCTGCTTCGGTGTTATGGCCAGGCTTTCAGTGCGGCTTATCGCGAAGACACCAATGCCCGAGGAGCGATGGCGGATATCAAGCGTCTGGAAGCGCTAGAGAGCAGCCAGGGGTTGGCCACCTATCTGTATCGCCCGGTCGATGACTTCGAATGCCTGCATTTTCGAGCGCTGGGGCAGGGGCCGTTGATGGCGCTGTCAGATGTGCTTCCGATTCTTGAGCATATGGGGGTTAAAGTTCTAAGTGCGAGCCCTTACGCCGTTAAACCCCAGGCAAAGCCCTCTTGCTGGATTCTTGATTTTAGAATAGCCACGCAAGCTGGAATCAACCCGGATGACCTGCAGATCCGACAGCAGTTTCAACAAAGCTTTATCGGTGCTTACCGCGGCGAGCTGGAAAACGACGGTTTCAACGCATTGGTGATCACTGCCGGTCTGGGCTGGCGTCAGGTGGTGCTGCTGCGGGCGTTGTGCAAGTATCTGCTGCAACTGGGGCTGCCCTTCTCGCAAAGCTATATGCAGGAGACCCTGATCAACAACAGTGCGATCGGCTGTATGCTGGTGGAGTTGTTTGAGAATCGATTCGATCCGGCCCTGAGCGATCAGCGCCAACCCCGTGAACAGGAGTTGCTGGAGCGGATTGAGGGCGCGCTGGAAGAGGTTTCCAATCTCGATGAAGACCGGATACTGCGTCATTACCTGAGTCTGATTCAGGCGATGCTGCGGACCAACTATTATCAGCCTGACGCCAATGGCAATACCAAGGCCTATGTGTCGTTCAAATTCAGCCCGGACCAGATCCCGGCCGCGCCATTGCCCCGGCCGATGTTCGAAATCTTCGTTTACTCCCCTTGGGTTGAAGGCGTCCATATGCGTGGCGGCAAGGTGGCTCGTGGCGGTTTGCGCTGGTCCGATCGTAAAGAGGATTTCCGCACCGAGGTGTTGGGTCTGGTCAAGGCTCAGATGGTCAAGAATGCGATCATCGTGCCGGTCGGTGCCAAGGGCGGATTCGTGCCCAAGCAGCTGCCCCACGACGGTGACCGTGAAGCGGTTCAGGCCGAAGTTATCCGCAGCTATCGCACCCTGATCAGCGGCATGCTCGATATCACCGACAATCTGGTTGCCGGAGAGCTGACGCCGCCTGCTGCTGTGGTGCGGCATGATGAAGACGACCCCTACTTGGTGGTCGCCGCCGACAAGGGCACCGCAACCTTCTCCGATATTGCCAACGAGATCTCTAACGACTACCAGTTCTGGCTGGGCGATGCCTTTGCCTCCGGTGGTAGTCAGGGCTACGACCACAAGAAGATGGGCATCACCGCCCGTGGTGGCTGGGAATCGGTCAAGCGGTTGTTCCGCGAGCGCGGTATGGACACCCAGAGCACCGACTTCACCGTGGTCGGTGTCGGCGATATGGCGGGCGATGTGTTTGGTAACGGCATGCTGCTGTCCGAGCATATCCGTCTGGTCGCCGCCTTCAACCACATGCACATCTTTATCGATCCGACGCCCGATGCGGCCACCAGCTTTGCCGAGCGTAAGCGTCTGTTCGAACTGCCACGATCCAGCTGGACCGATTACGACAGCAGTCTGATCTCCAAGGGCGGTGCGATTTTCAATCGCAGTGCGAAATCGATCAAGCTCAGTCCTGAGATTCGCCAGGCGCTGGCAATCAAAGATAAGCAGTTGACGCCTTCAGAGCTGATCCAGGCGATTCTGCGTGCGCCGGTTGATCTGCTTTGGAATGGCGGCATCGGCACCTACATCAAGGCCAGTAACGAGACCCATCAACAGGTCGGCGACCGCGCCAACGATGTACTGCGAATCGACGCCACCGAACTGCGTGCTGCGGCAGTCGGAGAGGGCGGTAACCTGGGGCTGACCCAGCAAGCCCGTATCGAACTGTCCCGTCTGGGTAAACTGATCAACACCGATGCCGTCGATAACTCCGGCGGCGTCGACAGTTCCGACCATGAAGTTAACATCAAGATTCTGGTCGATGCGGTGGTCAACAACGGTGATCTGACCCTCAAGCACCGTAACAAGCTACTGGGCAGTATGACTGATGAAGTGGCCCAGTTGGTGCTTAACCATAACCGACTGCAGAGCCATGTTCTAAGTTTGGGCAACCACCAGGCTCCTCGTCTGATCAATGACCACCGTCATCTGGTCGCGACCCTGGAGCAGGAGGGCCGGCTCAAGCGCAGTCTGGATAATCTGCCGACCGACGCCGGCTTCAAGGAGCTGGCCAAGAACGGTCAAGGGCTGACCCGTCCCGAGATCTCGGTGCTGCTGTCTTACAGCAAACTGCGGTTGTTCGATCAGCTGATGGAGGAGAACGCCGCCAGCGATCCTTATCTGGCTCAGATGCTGCCGGGATATTTCCCGCAGCCCTTGCGGGACAAGTTTACCACCGAGATCCACCAGCACCCGCTGCGGGCCGAGATCATCTGTACCCAGCTGACCAATCTGATCGGCAACCGGGTCGGAGAGACCTTCTGTCATTACATCCAGCAGGAGACCAACAGCAGCATGCTGGAGATCGTCCGCGCCTATACGGTGGCCAAAGAGGTGCTCGGCATCGAGGCGCTCTGGATGGAGCTTGATAACCTCGGTCTGGCTATCGACGACACCAGTCAGCGCGAGCTCTACATCAGCATTCAGGACGCCCTGGAGCAGACCTGTCTGTGGCTGCTCAACCATCACTCCGGTGAGCAGCAGATCGATCAGTTGATTGAGCGCTACCAGCCGGGTACCCAGGCCCTGCAGGAGCAGTTGCCGCAACTACTCGACAGCAGTGGTCAAAAGATCTGGCAAGCGACGTTGGGCCGCTATACCGACCAAGGTATCGAAGCGGACCTGGCCGGTTCTCTGGTCAATCTGAACTACCTGTGCCGGGGGCTGGACATAATCCGCGTCGCCCTACAGCAGGAGCAGGCGACCGAGCAGGCCGCGACAGCTTACTTCGCGCTCGATAGCCTGTTGCAGCAACCTTGGTTGCGTCAGCAGATTAGCCAGTTGCCTGAAAGTGACCTGTGGCAACGTAAAGCCCGTGCCGCTCTGGCCAACGAACTGGATAAGTTATTGAGCGAGGCGACCGCACGGTTGTTGGCCGATACTCCGGCCGACGCGGCGCTGCCGCAACGGCTTGAGCTATGGCAAACGCAAAATACGATTCCGCTAAAACGCTGTCAGAAGACCCTGGCAGAGATCCGCACCAGCAGCGAGCTGAACCTAGCTATGCTGTCGGTCGCGGTTCGTGAAATGAATGCCCTGACCCTCTGAGCAGGATCCAATTTAACGGCATTAAACAAAAACTGGTGGGCGCGAAGATTAGCGCCCGCGAAACAATAAAAGGTAGTCCTATGACTCAGCAAAATGTCACGCGCAGCACTTTCGACCAGGTTATGGTTCCCAACTACGCTCCTCAGGCGACGATTCCGGTCCGTGGTGAAGGCTCTCGTCTTTGGGATCAAGAAGGTAACGAATATATCGACTTCTCCGGCGGTATCGCGGTAAATGCCCTGGGCCACTGTCACCCCAAGATGGTCGAAGTTCTGAAGCAGCAAGCCGACCAGCTGTGGCACTTGAGCAACGTTTACACCAACGAGCCATCACTGCGTCTGGCTAAGAAACTGACCGAAAAGACCTTTGCCGATAAGGTGTTCTTCTGCAACTCGGGGGCCGAAGCCAACGAGGCGGCCTTTAAGCTGGTGCGCAAATATGCCTACGATAACTTTGGTGCGCACAAGAACGAAATCATCAGCTTTACCCAGTCGTTCCACGGTCGCACTCTGTTCACCGTTTCTGTCGGTGGCCAGCCTAAGTACCGCGAAGGTTTCGAGCCGGTTCCGCAGGGTATCAGCCATGTGCCCTTTAACGACCTGGAAGCCCTGAAGGCGGCCATGTCCGATAAAACCTGTGCCGTGGTGATGGAGCCGATCCAAGGCGAAGGTGGCATTATCCCGGCCGATGCTGAGTTCGCTCGAGGCGTACGTGAATTGTGCGACCAGCACAACGCGTTGCTGGTATTTGATGAGATTCAGACAGGTGTTGGCCGTACTGGCAACCTGTACGCTTATATGGGTCTGGGCGTCACGCCAGATGTATTGACCAGCGCCAAAGCATTGGGTGGCGGCTTTCCGATCGGTGCCATGCTGACGACTGCCAAAGCGTCCGAGAGCCTGGGTTTTGGCACCCATGGCAGCACTTACGGCGGTAACCCGTTGGCCTGTGCCGTTGCTGAAACTGTGCTTGATATTATCGATACGCCTGCTGTGCTTGACGGTGTTAAGCAGCGCCATGACCTGTTTGTCGCTGAGCTCGAAAAGATCAACGCCAAGCATGCAGTGTTCACCGAAATTCGCGGCGAAGGATTGCTTATTGGTGCCGAGCTGACCGAAGCCTGGCATGGTCAGGGTGCAAAGTTCCTGACCGCAGCCCGTGAAGAGGGTCTGATGTTATTGGTTGCCGGGCCTAAGGTACTGCGTATGACGCCGTCGTTGATCATTACCGAGCAAGACATTGTTGAAGGTATGCAGCGTCTCGAGCGTGCTGTGGCTAAAGTACTGGCCAGCGAGGCTTAATCAGCGATCTTTCGCGTTAGGTAACATCGTAAAATCGCAACAGAGATAAAATTAGGGCTCCTCAACTTTGTCTCTGTTGCGCCCATATCGTGTAACAGTTCATCTTTTCAAACACGGCATAGACTGTCTGGCCATTGGCGCTTCGATATCTCTGTTGCTGTCAGTTCATTGATTGTTTTTCATCTCTACTGCCGGGCTTTTTGCCATCGTCTGAGCACCCGTTGGGGCGCTGGTTGAGCCTTAATCGTGTCGATCACTCCGATACCCTCCGCTCAAACAAACTGCTGATAATCGACCCTAATAGGTGTTGAATCATAAAAATTCAGGTCGCATCAACAACAGTTATGTGACGCAATTTCGTTAATACTTAGTCCGTATAACAACAACAACGCGTCCCAATGATGGCTGGATTCCTGTATGCATTCTGATCAGACCTTTACTCCTTGGCTCGAGTGGCTAGATAGCCAGCAGCAGCAGATGCTCGATGCCACGATCGAGCTGTCGAGGATCAACTCCGGATCCTTTAACGATGCGGGGGTGAACGCTGTCGCTGAGGCACTAGACCGTCTGAGTCGTGAGCTGGGCGGCGAGCGGGAGTTTATCGAGGTCGCGCCTTATGTGTCTGTTAATGCCAAGGGCGAGCGAGTAGAGCAACCACTCGGACGTGCGCTGCGTATCCGCAAGCGCCCAGAAGCGCCGCTGCAGGTGTTTCTGTGTGGCCATCTCGACACAGTATTTGCTGTCGATCATCCGTTTCAAGATGTTCGCTGGCTCGATGACAACACGCTCAATGGTCCTGGTGTTGCAGATCTCAAGGGCGGCTTGGTACTGATGTTCAAAGCGTTGGAAGCCTTAGAGCGTAGCCCTTGGGCTGATAAGGTAGGCTGGGAGGTGCTGCTCAACCCCGATGAAGAGATCGGTTCACCTAGCTCCGCTGCATTACTCCAACAAGCGGCAGGCCGTCACCATCTGGGATTGATATACGAACCCAGTTTTGCGGATGGTAATCTGGCTGGCCAGCGCAAGGGTAGCGGTAACTTCACCGTCGTCACCAAGGGGCTAGCTGCTCACGCGGGCCGCGAGCATCATCTGGGTCGTAACGCCATCCGTGCTCTGTGCGACTTTATCAGTGATCTGGACGACCTTAATGGTCAGCGTGCCGGTGTGACGATCAATCCGGGGTATATCCAGGGTGGCGGCGCGGTGAATGTTGTCCCCGATACCGCATTGTCTCGCTTCAATATCCGTTTGGAACAGCCCGAAGACGAAGCCTGGTGTTTGGCCAAGATCGATCAGCTACTTGAGCAAATTAATGACCGCGACGGTTTAAGTATTGAGCTTCACGGCGGCTTTGGCCGTAAGCCCAAGGTGCTAACACCAACCAATCTCAAACTGTTTGAGCTGGTGAAAGAGTGTGGCGCTAATCTGGAGATGGATCTTAACTGGTTGCCAACCGGCGGTTGTTGCGATGGTAATAACTTGGCGGCAGCAGGGCTGCCCAACGTTGACACGCTGGGTGTGCAGGGCGGAAAGATCCACAGTGCTGATGAATATTGCCTGGTCAGCAGTCTGAGCCAGCGTGCCAAATTAAGTGCGCTGCTATTGATGAAACTTGCATCCAGCGAAGACCTTAGCTGGTTGGAGAGGTCCTGATGTTGATTGTCAGGCCTGTTACTTTTGCTGATCTTACCGCGCTAGAGCAGCTGGCGGTGGTCGCCGGCGGCAGCATGTCGACCTTGCCGGCCAACCGTGACCACCTGTCTGAGATGATTGCCGCGACCCAGCAATCGTTGCGTAGCGAACCTCAGCATCCCGGCGGTGAGACTTACCATTTTGTGCTCGAAGACACCCAAAGCCATGAGATCATCGGTATTGCCGGGATCAATTCATCGGTAGGGATTGAGTCACCGTTCTATAGCTATCGCATCGAGCAAGTGGTTCACGCCTCCAGCGATCTGCAGATCCATAATCGGATTCCGGCGTTGCACCTGTGCCAGGATCACACCGGTTCCAGCAGCCTGTGCAGCCTGTTTTTGGCGCCAAAGCACCGTACGACAGACAACATTAATCTATTGTCGCGTTCGCGGATGCTGTTTATGGCCAGTCACCGCCAGCGGTTTGCCGATTGCACCCTGGTCGAGCTGCAGGGGATTCAGGATGACAACCATAAATCGCCTTTCTGGGAAGCGATTGGCCGCCACTTCTTTAGCATGGATTTCTCCCAAGCCAACTATCTGACCGGGATTCAGAACAAAAGCTTTATCGCTAATCTGATGCCGCACTATCCGGTTTATGTACCCTTGCTTCCCGAGTCTGCCCAGGCGGTCATCGGTAAACCACGTCCGGATATCTCGCCGATTGTCGAGCTGCTTGAGGCCGAAGGGTTCAAGCATGGTGGCTATATCGATATTTTTGATGCCGGGCCAACACTGGAGTTACGTACCGATCGGATCCGCAGTCTCAGTGACAGCCAGCAATTGACCGCGAACTGTTCTGGACAGGATTCGCAGGATGCGGCCATGGCGCTGGTTTGTAATACCGAGCTTAAAGAGTTTCGCTGCGTGCTAACCAAGCTGGATATCAATACGTCCCAGCTCAATAACGAAGCGGCCGAGCTGTTAAAAGTTTCCAGTGGTGATCCGTTACGGGCGCATCTGTTGACGCCCTGAAGTTTCCAACTGCTAGCCGTATGGATAAGGGCGCTGTCTCAGCGGGCTTATCTTGCTCTTTCTATTAATCACTGTTTCAAGGCCTTCGCGATGACAAGGCCTGGATTCGAACACGACAAGGATTCAGATTGTCATGATGTTGATTCGCCCTATTCAAAGCAAAGATTGGGATTCGCTGTGGTCGTTGGCCCATAAAACGGGCCCCGGCTTTACCTCACTGCAACCTGATGAGCCGGCCGTTCGACGCAAATTGGAATGGGCGCTGGAGTCCTTTGCTGCGACCGAACCGCTGCCAGAAGCGCTCTACCTGTTCGTGCTGGAAGACAGCGAAACCGATCAGATCGTCGGGCTGTGTGGCATCGAATCGGCCGTTGGTCTGAACGATCCCTGGTACAACTACCGGGTTGGCACCTTGGTGCATGCCTCGCGCGAACTCGAGGTTTATAACCCGATCAACACCCTGACCCTGAGCAACGACCATACCGGTGACTCTGAGATCTGCACTCTGTTTCTGGATCCGGACTACCGCCACAGCAAGAACGGTAGCCTGTTGTCCAAGTCTCGCTTCATGTTTATGGCTGAATTCGCCAACCGCTTTACCGAAAATGTGATCGCCGAGATGCGGGGCTACTCAGATAAAAACGGTGTGTCGCCGTTCTGGGAGGGGCTTGGACGTCATTTCTTCTCGATCGATTTTGCCGAGGCGGATGCGCTATCTGGCCAGAACAAAGTCTTTATCGCCGAGTTGATGCCGCGTAATCCAATCTATACCAATCTGCTGCCCGAATCAGCCCGCGAGGTGATCGGCCATACCCACGACAACACCACCCCGGCACGTCGCTTGCTCGAAGGGGAGGGCTTTCACTACACCGGTTACATCGACATTTTCGACGGTGGTCCGGTGCTGGAAACTCGGGTGCAGGATATTCGCGCCGTGCGTGAAAGTCGTTACTGCAAAGCCCAGATTGTTGAAGCAGCCCCCCAGGCAGCTAAAACCCCAAGCAACGATCTGTTTATGCTCGCCAATACCAGTCTGCAGCAGTTTCGTTGCTGTCTCAGTCCGGTGACGTTGGTTGGTAACAATATCGTTAATGTAACCCCGGCCATCGCCGAGGCATTGAATGTTAAGACCGGCGATACCGTACGCATCGTCCCGCTATCCGCTCAAAGGAGTTTCTAACATGACCGCATCTCTGTTTATCGACGGCCGCTGGGTCGAAGGCCAAGGCCCGCTGTTTCAATCGCTCAATCCGGCCCAAGGCTCGGTCATCTGGGAAGGTCGTAGTGCCGATGCCGGTCAGGTGGATGAAGCGCTGCAAGCCGCTCGCAAAGCCTTCCCCGCTTGGGCTGCTGCTGGCTTTGAAGCCCGTGCTGAGAAAGTGCGTGCTTACGCGGCGCAGCTCGAAGCGCACCGTGAAGAGCTGGCCGAAACCATCGCGCTGGAGACCGGTAAGCCACTGTGGGAAACCCGCACCGAAGCGGCAGCGATGATCGGTAAGATCGAGATATCGATCCGTGCCTATCAGGAGCGAACCGGCAGCAAGGAATCCGATATCCCCGGCGCCAAAGCGATGCTGCGTCACAAGCCGCACGGTGTGGTGGCGATCTTCGGTCCGTACAACTTCCCCGGGCACCTGCCTAACGGCCATATCGTACCGGCGCTGCTGGCGGGTAACACGCTGGCGCTCAAGCCTAGCGAACTGACCCCCAAGGTCGCCGAGCTGATGCTGCAACTGTGGCAAAAAGCTGACCTGCCAGCGGGTGTTCTTAACCTACTGCAAGGCGAGAAAGAGACCGGTATGGCGTTGGCTGCACATCCCGAGATCGACGGCCTGTTCTTTACTGGCAGTTCTCGTACCGGGCACCTGTTGCATCAGCAGTTTGCCGGCCATCCCGGTAAGATCCTGGCGCTGGAGATGGGCGGTAACAACCCGCTGATCGTCGACGAAGTTAGCGACCTGAAAGCTGCGGTGCACGACACCTTGCAATCGGCCTACATCACCTCCGGTCAGCGTTGCACCTGTGCCCGCCGTTTGCTGGTACCTAAGACCGATGCCGGCGACCGTTTCGTCGAAGCGTTGACTGAAGCGGTCAAGCAGATCCGCGTCGGTCGCTACAACGCCGACCCGCAACCCTTTATGGGCTCATTGATCTCGGAACAGGCAGCCGACGGCATCCTGGCTGCACAAGCCAGCCTGCAATCGCTGGGCGGCGTCAGCCTGGTCGAGGCACGCAAGCTGGAAGCGGGCACCGGCCTGATCTCTCCGGCTCTGATCGACGTTACCGCGATCGCTGATCTGCCCGACGACGAGTACTTCGGGCCGCTGCTGCAGCTGATCCGCTACGACAGCTTCGAAGAGGCGATCGTGCATGCCAACCGCACCAGCTACGGCCTGTCCGCCGGTATCCTCAGCGATAATCGAGACAAGTACGAGCAGTTCCTGCTGCAGAGCCGCGCCGGTATCGTCAACTGGAACAAGCAGCTGACCGGCGCCAGTGGTTCGGCACCGTTTGGAGGCATCGGCGCCAGCGGCAACCACCGTCCTAGCGCGTTTTATGCGGCCGACTACTGCGCCTATCCGGTCGCTTGTATCGAAGCGGAGCAGGTTAGTCTGCCTGCACAGCTGTCTCCAGGTTTGACGCTGTAACATACCGGTAATGACACGGCAGGGCTGGATTGACCTCAGCTCTGCCGATGTTCTTGTGCTGCTCTGTCAAATCTAGCCACGGGAAATCAGACCAAACTACACTCTATATCTAATAAAAAAAGGACAGCTCTAATGCTGTCTTGAGGACACATAATGAAAGCTTTTGAAGCCAATTTTGACGGACTGGTCGGCCCCACTCACAACTATGCGGGGCTCTCTTTCGGTAACGTCGCCTCTGAGCACAGCAAGGCCAAGCCGTCCAACCCAAAGCTGGCGGCCAAGCAGGGGCTAGCGAAGATGAAAGCGCTGCATGACATGGGGCTGGTGCAGGGCGTTCTGGCGCCGCAGGAGCGCCCTGATATTCACACCCTGCGCCGAATTGGTTTCAGCGGCAGCGACGCTCAGGTGCTGGCTCAAGCGGCACGACAGGCACCCAAGGTATTGGAAGCCTGCTGCTCGGCGTCCAGCATGTGGACCGCCAACGCAGCCACCGTTTCGCCCAGCGCCGACACTCTCGACAGTCGGGTGCATTTTACCCCCGCCAACCTGACCAACAAGTTCCATCGCTCAATCGAGCATGAAACCACCGGTCGGATTCTGGCGGCGACCTTTCCTGCCGAGCGTCACTTCAAACACCATGCGGCACTGCCTGGCATTGAGCACTTTGGCGATGAAGGCGCGGCCAACCATACCCGGCTGTGCCACGAGTACGGCCAGTCTGGCATCGAGTTCTTCGTTTACGGTCGTCACGCCTTTGACGGCAGCAAGCCGAAACCTCAGCACTATCCGGCGCGCCAGACCTTTGAAGCCTCGCAGGCGATCGTTCGCTCCCACCGTCTCAACGGTACCGAGGTCGTTTACGCTCAGCAGAACCCGGACGTGATCGACCAGGGCGTGTTCCACAACGACGTGATCTCGGTCGGTAACCGTAACCTGCTGCTCTGTCATGAACAGGCGTTTCTTGATCAGGACCAGGTTAAAGCCAACCTGCAGCGTGCTTTCAGTGCTCAGAATCAGGGCGAGACGTTGCACATTCTCGAGATCAGTACTGAACAGCTCAGTGTTGAGGATGCCGTCAAGAGCTACCTGTTCAACTCACAACTGCTGAGTCTGGCAGACGGCACACAGTTGATGGTGATACCGGAAGAGTGCCGTGACAACCCTAAGGTGTGGCAGGTGGTGCAGCAGATGAAAGCCGGCGACAACCCGATCAGCGATATCCAGGTGTTCGATCTCAAGCAGAGCATGAGCAACGGCGGCGGCCCAGCCTGCCTGCGATTGCGCGTGGTGCTCAACGAGCAGGAGATCGCCGCCACCAATCCGGCAACGCTGATGAGCGATGCTCTGTTTGTACGCCTCAATAAGTGGGTCGATCAACACTACCGTGATCGTCTGGATGTGGCTGATCTGGCCGATCCCAAGCTACTGTTTGAATCTCGTACCGCGTTGAACGAGCTGACCGAGATTCTAAACCTGGGGCCGGTCTATCCGTTCCAGCGTTAGCGGCTGAGCTCAAGCGGCTCGTGGTGTTGTTGCCCGGGTCGTTGCAGCGGTCAACTCATCCCTTCTCGGCGGCGTTGCTGGCACAGTTTAATGGCGGCCATCAACGCCGGCGCGATATGGGCATCGGCCGGATAGGCCAAGCCAATCTTCTGCTCCAGTTCGACATCCGAAAACGGCCGTAGCACCATATCCTGACGCGCCTGGGTACTCTCCCAATCCGGCACCACTGCAGCACCGACACCGGCACTGACCAGACCTAGCGCGTACTCCAGCGTTCGAATATTGGCGCGCACGACGAAACTGACCTGGCGCTTGCTCATTCGTTGCTTCAGGCGGCTCAGGGCGTTGCAGGGTTCGCGGTTGATAAAGGCGATGCCGTTAAGATCCTCGATACAGACTGTGGACTTCAAACTCAGCGGGTGCACGCTCGAGTTCGCGCGCGGTCGCCTTCAGGTCGCGCCGCAGTTCGGATATGAACTCGACCTGCAAGCCCAGACGCGCGGCCGCATCCGCATAGAACGCCGCGCGCGCGGCG
>JBFFKD010000009.1:0-16423 GCA_041555595.1 Motiliproteus sp. | reverse complement strand
CTACCCGAAGCGCACGGAGCTATTCTGCCCTCGCGTGAGTGGAAGAAAGCGATGCGTAACCGCTCTTGGTTTTCGGGGGACTCGCTTAATCTAAGTATTGGTCAGGGCTTTATGCTGGCAACGCCGATGCAGCTGGCAACCGCGACGATGGTGATCGCCAATAAGGGTAAGTGGATCAATCCACGGATGCTCAAGTCGATGTCGGGAGTTGATGACGAGGGACGTCCGTTTGAGCTTGAAGTGCCGCAGCGCAAGCAGTTTGCTGACGTTGAGCTTAACCGAGACAGTTACTGGGATTATATTACCAAGTCGATGGTAGAGGTGATGCACGGCAAGCATGGTACCGGACGCAGGAGTGGTGCTAAGAGTGAATATAGGATCGCCGGTAAAACCGGTACTGCGCAGGTTCTAGGTATTAAGCAGGATGAAGAATACGATGCCGAAAAGTTGGCCGAGAAGCACCGCGATCATGGCCTTTTTATCGGTTTTGCACCGGCCAATAAGCCGCAAATTGTGGTGGCAGTGATCGTCGAGAATGGTGGCGGTGGTAGTAGCGCAGCGGCACCGGTCGCGCGCAAGGTGTTTGATAATTATCTGTTGAGACAACCGCAAGGCATAAATGAGTCGCAATCGGAGCTGGTTCAGGCTGATGGCGGTTCGGTCAGTAAAATCCAACCGCAGGAGTCCATATGAGCGGTCAGGATTTTCAACGCACTATGCCTGGCGCAGATGTGTATTTCAGCCGAGGCCGGAGTTGGTGGGCCAAGACTCATCTCGATGCGATCATGCTGGCGTTGCTGTTGTTGTTGGCCGGTTACGGCCTGTTTGTGTTCTATAGCGCCTCGGGGCAGAGTTTAGCTGCAGTACAGCGCCAATTGATCCGTTATGGCGTGGCGTTTGGGGTGATGTTTGTGATCGCCTGTACCCCGCCACGGTTGCTTCGGCGTTGGGCGCCCTGGTTATTTGGTCTGGGTGTGATGACGCTGGTAGCGGTTTTGCTGGTCGGCGTCGGGGCTAAGGGAGCGCAGCGTTGGTTGCAGCTACCGGGATTGCCGCGGTTCCAGCCATCCGAGTTGATGAAGTTGATCGTGCCGATGACGCTGGCCTGGTATTTTGCCGAGCGCGCATTGCCGCCAACGCTGCTGAATGTTTTTAAGGCGCTGCTGATTTTGATGGTGCCGACGTTGCTGATCTCGAAGCAGCCAGATCTGGGTACTTCGTTACTCATTGCCGCCAGCGGTGTGTTTGTATTGCTGCTGTCGGGAGTGTTATGGCGTTACGTGCTGGCTGCGCTAGCGCTGGCTGGTGCTTGTGTGCCGTTGCTCTGGATGCTGATGCGTGATTACCAAAAGCAGCGGGTGCTGACCTTTCTCAACCCCGAGAGTGATCCGCTGGGTGCCGGCTGGAATATTATTCAGTCCAAAACCGCCATCGGGTCGGGCGGTGTTCATGGCAAGGGCTGGCTTAACGGCACCCAATCTCAGCTCGATTTTTTGCCCGAAAGTCATACCGATTTCATCATCGCGGTGCTGGCTGAAGAGCTGGGTTTGATCGGGGTGCTGGTGTTGCTGGCTATCTATCTGTGTATTATCGCCCGAGGATTGATGATCGCAGCGCAAGCGCAGGATACCTTTGGTCGTTTGCTGGCAGGCAGTTTGACCCTGACCTTTTTCGTTTATGTATTCGTTAATATTGGTATGGTCAGTGGCATTCTGCCGGTGGTCGGTGTGCCGTTGCCGCTGGTTAGTTACGGTGGTACTTCGGTTGTGACGCTGATGGCTGGTTTTGGCGTGATTATGTCGATCCATAGTCATCGTACCATGGTTACCCGATAAGGCAGGGTAGCTGAACTGTAGTCAGCTCAGTGGTGGAAAGATAAACGATGATCCGTTTTTTGAGTGTAGAGTGGGTGATACTCTGAACCCTGAGCGGTTTTGATGGACTAAGTTCGAATGTTGTTGGTTAAGGTTGTTTGCCAGTCGCGATAGTCGGTAACAATCGGTTGTGAAAATGGCTAGTAAATTATTACAAAAGAGAGAGTTTTGATGTCGTTATCTGTCGCCTGGCTTGGTCGATCTAGTGTTGCTTCATTGTTGCTTGTGTTGTTGGGAGTCATTACCGCTCCATCGCGGCTGCTGGCTGGCGAGGCGGTTGCGTACGCCGATCACCCCAAGGCGCTGATGTTTGTCGAAGCGATGGTTGATAAGGGGATGGATCGGACCTTTGTCACCGATCTGGTGTTCGATGCCAAGCATCAGGCCTCGATCATCAAGGCGATCTCGCGGCCCGCTGAAAAAAGGCTCAACTGGGGTGAGTACCGTAAAATTTTCTTGGGTCAGAAGCGGATCGATCAGGGCGTTGAGTTCTGGGATAAACACCAGACTACGCTGCAGCGCGCCAGCGATATTTATGGTGTGCCGCCCGAGGTGATAGTGGCGATCATCGGGGTTGAAACCCGTTATGGCCGTCATGCCGGTAACTATCGGGTGATCGATGCGTTGGCAACGCTGGCATTTGATTACGAACCACGCAGTAAGTTTTTTACCGGTCAGTTGGAGCAGTTGCTGCAGTTGCTGCAGGAGCAGTCACTTGATGCCAAACAACTCAAAGGCTCGTACGCGGGTGCGATGGGGTACGGCCAGTTTATTCCCAGTAGTTATCGTTCCTTTGCAGTCGACTTTGACCGTGACGGTACCACCGATATTTTGACCAATCCGGTTGATGCAATCGGCAGCGTCGCCAACTATTTCAACAGCCACGGTTGGAAGTCGGGGTTGCCAGTGACGACGCCGTTGGCGCTGGCTAGCCCGGTTGAAGAGTCGAAGTTAAGCAGCAAGCTCAAGCCGGTCGAGACGGTGGCGCACTGGCGCAATCTAGGCTTAACCGCCGAGCTGGATCTGCCTAACGAGGCCCGAGCGACGGCGATGCGGCTACAAACCGCCAGCGGCGATGAGCATTGGCTGGGGCTGCAGAATTTTTACGTCATCACCCGTTATAATCACAGCCGTCTGTATGCGATGGCCGTGCATCAGTTGAGTCAGGCGATCCGCGAGAAGCGGGGCGGTCAGGGTTGAAACAACTGCTGTTGGTTAAAGCGTTAGCCGCCATGTTGGTGGCGGCCTTGGTACTGGCGGGTTGTTCGAGCACTAGATCCAGCCGTTATAGTATCGATCAGGATCATGGTCCGAGCGGTGAAGTTGATCTTGCACACGTTCGTGATCCGATTCCACGCGATGAGCCCAAGAGTCGCGGCGGTAATCGTTCACCCTATACGGTGCTGGGCAAGCAGTACCGGGTGCTCGACTCTAGCAAGGGCTACCGTGAACGCGGCGTATCGTCCTGGTATGGTAAGAAGTTCCACGGCCATAAAACCTCCAATGGTGAGGTCTACGATATGTATGGCATGAGTGCGGCGCATAAGTCGTTACCGTTGCCAACCTATGTCCGGGTGACCAATCTCGATAATGGCAAGCAGGTGGTTGTGCGGGTAAATGATCGAGGGCCGTTCCATGGCGCGCGACTGATCGACCTGTCGTATGCCGCTGCATTTAAGCTCGATATGCTCAACAATGGTACCGCGCGGGTTGAGATCGAGGCGATCAGCTACCCCAGTCAAAGCCCTGCTAGCAACGCGATAGCTAATGCTCAGTCTACTCAGGATGCCGCGCCGGTCGGGCTTAATCGTTATGTTCAGGTGGGGGCTTATTCAAGCTGGAGTGCCGCCCAGAGCGTCAAAACCCGGTTGGAGCTGCTACTGCGCGATCAGCGAGTAGAGGTCAGTAAGCGCGATAGCGGCGTTGCCATCTATCGGGTTCGGCTAGGGCCGCTAAAGAGTACAGGCCAGGCCGATGGTTTGGCCGATAGGCTGCTGTCGAAACTGTCGGCTGAAGGCTTTAGCGACGCACAGGTATTGGACTTGCCCTGAGGCTTTCGCTACATTAGCCGTTATTTTTTTGCGGGGCTGTATCAACGGTTTTCCTGATGCGGTATCAGCCCCCGTTAATCCACCGAATACTTATAAAAGTAGAGTTAAAATGAGATTTTTTTCGCGTCTGATCCCCCTGTTTATCGCCGTTGTTTGTAGTCTGAGCGCTACAGGATCCGTTGTTGCCGCGACCCCGGTCATTATTCCAGCACCGCCATCGTTGGCTGCAACGGCTTACGTGTTGATGGATGCCCAGACCGGCAAGGTGATCATCTCCAAGAACGCCGATCAGCGACTACCACCGGCCAGCCTGACCAAGTTGATGACCAGCTATATTGCCGATTATGAGTTGGCGCAAGGTAATATCTCCTTGGAAGATCAGGTGCTGATCAGTGAGAAAGCTTGGCGCACTCAAGGTTCTCGGATGTTTATCCGTGAAGGCACCCAGGTTTCAGTGAAAGATCTGCTTAAGGGCATCATTATTCAATCGGGCAACGATGCTAGTGTGGCGATGGCCGAACATATTGCCGGTAGCGAGGGTGCCTTCGCCGACCTGATGACCCAGCATGCCGGTCAGTTAGGGATGGAGAATAGTCAGTTTCAGAACGCAACCGGCTTGCCCAAAGAAAATCACTTCACCACGGCGGCCGATCTCGCGTTGCTGGCACGAGCCATTATTCGTGATTACCCTGAACACTACAGCATCTACTCTGAAAAATACTTTACCTACAATAAGATCCGCCAACCCAATCGGAACAAGTTGTTGTGGCGTGATAACCGGGTCGACGGACTAAAGACCGGCCACACAGACGAGGCCGGTTACTGCCTAGTTGCATCGGCCAAAGATAAAGGGATGCGCCTGATCTCGGTCGTGATGGGGACTCGCAGCGAGGAAGCACGTGCGCAGGAGAGCCAGAAATTGCTGGCTTACGGCTTCCGTTATTACGAATCGGTGAACCTGTACCAAAGCAACGAAGTGCTTAATAGCACCCGCATTTGGGCCGGCGTTCAGGATTCGCTCAACCTGGGTGTCAGCGAGCCGGTTTCCATCACCATTCCACGCGGTCAGAGCAAGGCGCTTGAGGTGACGTTGGATCTGGATAAAGTGATTGAGGCACCAGTTACCCAAGGTGCCAGCTACGGTACTCTCAACATTGCCCTCGGCGACGAGGTGTTGAAGCAAGTGCCCGTTGTGGCGTTAGAGTCGATCGAGCCGGCTGGCCTGTTTAAACGGATCTGGCACGGTATTTTGCGATTCTTTAGTTCGCTGATCAGCTAAAGGGCTTAAGCGTAACGTTTCTGAACGGAAGGCCTTAACTAAGGACCTTAACGAAACGCCTAAGCAAGGGCGCCGATTGGCGCTCTTGCTGTTTATGTTTTCATTAGTAAATCAATTTTTCAGAGCCTGAGATGTCATTGCCGACTACGCCGCAACCGATGGTTTACCTTAACGGTCAATTTATGCCGATGGATGAGGCGCGAGTGCCGGTGATGGATCGGGGCTTTCTGTTTGGCGACGCAGTCTACGAAGTGATTCCATTTTTTCATGGAGTCGGTTTCCGATTGGAGCAACATCTGCAGCGGTTACAACGCAGCCTCGATGCGGTTGGTATCAGGGTTGGGCAGAACTGGCCGGAGTTGTTTCAACGGTTGGTTGAGCAGAATCCGGCTCCGCATCAAGCGATTTATCTGCAGATTAGCCGGGGCGTGATGCCGCAGCGAACACTGCGCTATAGCGATGCGATCGAGCCGACGGTTTTCGCCTACAGCTATCCGATTGAGATGGCGTTGGGACAGCCATTGGATCGGGTTGCCTGTGTATCGGCAGTGACGGTAGAGGATCAACGCTGGGGCCGCTGTGATATCAAATCTACCGGTTTGCTGGCCAACGTGCTGGCGGCGCGGCAGGCGCAGGATCAAGGTGCCCAAGAAGCGCTGCAGGTGCGCGACGGCTACCTGACCGAAGGCGCTGCCTGTAATCTGTTTGTGGTCGAGCAAGGGGTGATCTACACGCCCTCTATTGGTAGCCATATCCTCAGCGGTACGACCCGCTCGCTGGTGCTGGAGCTGGCTCGACAGGGCGGGCTTGACTGTATCGAGCAAGCCATCAAGGCGGAACGTCTGGCTGCGGCGGATGAGGTCTGGATTAGTAGTTCCAGTCGTGGCGTAGTGCCGGTCGTTGAGGTTGATGGTCAGCAGATCGGCGAGGGTGTTCCGGGGCCTGTGTGGCATCGGGTTGCGCAGTTGTTTCAACAGTTCGGGCAGCAGTTGTTAACCGAACAGTAGCGCCTCTTTGGTCTCCACCCTTAATTAGCCGTTAAACCCTTTATTAGATCCAAAGTTAAATCTTCATAACAGATGAGATTCCAAGATGAGTGAGCAACAGCCCCCTAAAATTGAGTTTCCCTGTCCGGATTATCCGATCAAGGTGATTGGCGAGGCATTCGAGGGGTTTGAGGCGCTGGTGATTGAGATCGTACAGCAGCATGCTTCTGGTCTGGATGCTTCCCAAGTCACGATCCAGCCTAGCAGCAAGGGCACGTTTGTTTCGATTCGCTTTAAGATTACGGCCACTGGAGTACCGCAGCTCGAATCTATTCATCAGGACCTGTTGGCTTCCGGTAAGGTGAAAATGGTTTTGTGATGACCGCTACCGTTCGCCAGTCACCGATTAGCCGTCAACTGCTGATCCGGCAATTGGGTCTGCAATCCTATGAGCCGGTGCTGGAGGCGATGCAGCGCCTGACCAGTAGTCGCGATGAGGATAGCGACGATGAGGTCTGGTTGGTCGAGCACCCTTCCGTATTTACTCAGGGCCAGGCGGGCAAGGCCGAGCATCTGCTTGCGCCGGGTGATATTCCGGTGGTATCGGTCGATCGAGGCGGTCAGGTCACCTACCACGGCCCGGGTCAGTTAGTGGTCTATCTGTTGCTGGATCTCAAGCGTCTGAAGCTGGGTGTGCGCGAGTTGGTGACGCTGATGGAGCAAGCGTTGGTCGAGCTGTTAGCTCAATATGGCATCAGCGCTTATCCCAAGGCCGATGCGCCCGGCGTCTATGTTCAGCTCAGTGCAGAGTCGAGCCCGTTTGAATCTAAGATCGCCTCGCTCGGACTGCGGGTTCGGCGAGGTTGCTGCTTTCATGGCCTGGCGCTCAATGTCGATATGGATCTGGCGCCGTTTAGACGGATCAACCCTTGCGGTTATGCCGATCTGGCGATGACTCAGATGGTCGATCTGATCGATAACCAGCAAGGTGGTTGTGACCTGGTTGAAGTCGGTAGGCGGTTGCAGCAGATCCTGATGACAAGACTGGGGTATAATGCCAGCGTTGTCACCGAGCAGATCTATTAACGGCCACGACGTAAATTTTCCAGAACGTAACGCACCAGTATTAGGCGGATCAGATGTCGCAAGAACAACCCCCACAGCAGTTTATTTCCGAGCAGGTTAAGTCAGAATCGGTCAAGCCAGAAGCGACCAGCAAGAAACCGGCACGGGCCGAGCAGGGCGTCAAACTGCGCGGTGCAGACAAGCTGGCGCGCATTCCGATCAAGGTCGTGCCGACTGAAAAAGATGCGATGCTGAAAAAGCCGTCTTGGCTTAAGGTCAAACTACCAGCCTCGCCCGAGATCAATCGAATCAAGAAGCGACTGAGACATCATAAGCTGGCTTCTGTGTGTGAAGAGGCGGCTTGTCCTAATCTGGGTGAATGTTTCAGTAATGGCACGGCGACGTTCATGATCATGGGCGATATCTGTACCCGTCGCTGCCCCTTCTGCGATGTGGCGCATGGTCGCCCCAACCCGTTGGCTGAAAACGAACCGGCAGAGCTGGCAACGGCGATCACCGATATGGGACTTAAATATGTGGTGATTACTTCGGTCGATCGTGACGATCTGCGTGACGGTGGTGCTTCGCACTTTGCGGCTTGTATCGCCGAGACGCGCAAGCGTAGTGCGACCATCGAGATCGAAACATTGGTGCCCGATTTTCGTGGCCGGATGGACGTAGCACTCGACGTACTTGAACAGTCACCGCCCGACGTGTTTAACCACAACCTGGAATCGATTCCTCGGTTGTACAAGAAAATCCGTCCTGGCTCCGATTACCAGTGGTCGTTGGATCTGCTGAAGAAATTCAAGCAGCGCTGCCCGGATGTCACTACCAAGTCGGGGCTGATGGTCGGTCTGGGTGAAACGATGGAGGAGATCGAGCAGGTGATGCGTGATCTGCGTGCACACGATGTTGATATGATCACGATTGGTCAGTACCTCCAGCCTAGCCGTGATCATCTGCCGGTTGATCGGTTTGTTCACCCTGATGAGTTTGATGCGCTGGCTAAAACCGCCAACGAACTGGGCTTTAAGCATGTTGCTAGCGGCCCATTGGTGCGCTCCTCCTATCACGCCGATAAGCAGGCGCACGGCGAACAGGTTAAATAGTCCGGCCTGTATTGATGAGACAGCCGAGATTGTTCGGCTGAGATATCAAGGAGATAAGCTTGGGGTGCGATGGGGTTGTAGATCCGAGCTGTGGCTGCTGACCGAAGCGGGCAGCCACATAAGCCAATAGTTATATTTATCCCCTATCTCGACTCAGCGCAATAGCTGTGGATCTATTTGCTCTAGTGTTGTTGGCGTGCCCTACTTTTTCTCTCCCAAGAGTTCGATCTGGTAACCGTCAGGATCTTCGACGAAGGCGAGAATGGTGGTGCCGTGTTTCATCGGTCCTGCTTCACGAACCACGTTGCCACCGTTGTCTTTGATCTGATCGCAGGCACGATATACATCGTCGACCGCAATGGCGATATGGCCATAGCCGTCACCGATATTGTAGCTATCGGTATCCCAGTTGTGGGTCAGCTCTAGGACTGTGCTGTCAGAGATCTCTCCATAGCCTAGAAATGCCAGGGTAAACCGGCCTTCGGGATAGTCGTTGCGACGCAGTAGCTTCATCCCGAGCAGTTGGGTATAAAAGTCGATCGAGCGGTCGAGGTCGGTAACACGGAGCATGGTATGCAGCAGGCGCATGATTGAGAACTTCCTGTAGGATGCCGATAGATGAATATTGAGCATATCGCATTAACGTGCAGTTGTGGACGGTTATGCCTGCCGTGAGGGTTGATGGTTACGCTGGCAAGACCAACCGGCGCCGATCGATTGTTTTGGTGGTGAATTCTGGCCGCTGTACAGCTGCTTTGAGCGCAGCATATAATGCAGTGATCTTCACATCACTGCGGCCAAGGGTGCGCGAATGTTTCAAAATATGTCTAAAAAAATAAATGCTTCGATGGAACCATTCAAAGAGTTAGTCGAGATTCAGACTCGGATGCTGGAGAAGTTGACTCGCCAGCAGATTGAGTGTGCCCAGGCCTGTATGAAAGAGACGATGGAACAAACGCGGGATCTGCAAAGTTGCGATTCGGCCGAAGCGCTGATCGAACTTCAGAAAAAATATACTCAGTCGGTCGAGCAGACCTTGCGCCAGTCGAGCTCTGATAACTTGCAGGTGTTTAATGAGGCTCGCGATGCCATTGAGCGGGTTACCAATGACGCCTTTGATGCGTTTTCGCCGAATCGAAACAGCGTCAAAGATACGCCATCGTCAGAATAAACCAGCCTCGAATTCAGTATTAAAGAGCAGCTTGGTCTGCTCTTTTGTGTATCTACAGACCGATTTAAGAGACCCTGCCTGTGAACATTGCCCTGTTGTACGGTTCCACCACCGGTAATACCGAGGATGTCGCCGAACTGATAGAACGAACCCTCTGCGATGATCAGGTTGAACTGTTCGATGTCGCTGAGATGTCATTGGCCCAGGCGTGTCAGAGCGACCGTATCATCATGGGAATTCCGACCTGGGATTACGGCGAGGTCCAGTCGGAATGGGAAGATGTCTGGGATGAGCTGGACACCATTGATTTCAACGGCAAAAGGGTTGCCCTCTACGGTCTGGGTGATCAGGTCGGTTACGGCGATTGGTTCCTCGATGCGATGGGGTTGCTGCACGATAAGTTAATTGCGCGTGGCGCTAGCCTGGTCGGCTATTGGCCGGTGCAGGGGTACGAGTTTGCCGAGTCAAAAGCGTTGACCGCCGATCAGAGTCAGTTTGTCGGGCTGGCGTTGGATGAAGATTGTCAGCACGAGTTAACCGAGCAGCGAACAGTCGCCTGGTGTCAACAGGTGCGTCAGGCGTTTAGCTGAACGGGTGGCTACCCCCTGCAGGAATCATTAGGCTGGACTATTTAGTTAAAGGGGTAGAGGGTAGGTTGAGTTCATTTGGGGCTGACCCGGATCACTATCTTAATGGTTATTTCAGTGTCGTTAGAAAGGCCGTTAGCTTTGGTGAGTGGCGGGCAGTACTGATGTTGGTGCCGCATCGGTCAATCCAGTGCTGGGATATTGTTCAGACCCGGTTCATTCGCTAGCTGGCATAGTAGAAAAATTCAAAACTCTAATCGGATGGGATATGAAGACAATCAGCGGTTGGGCGGTGCCAGCAAAGTTGTTGGCAGCGATAGGGGTGTTAGCTGGGCTGCTGCTTGGGTATGGCGTGCAGGCAGCCCAGCTGCCTACCGAGACAATTAAGCCCGAGCAAGTGATCGGTGATAGCTACCGATCAATCCAGCAAAAAATAGATGACAAGGTATTGGTTGTCGGAATGCCTGACGCGCAACTGTTGCAGTTAATCGAGCAGGAGTTGGGGCAGTTGTTCGATTTTCAGCGCGTATCGCGCAAGGTGATGGGCAAGTATGCCCGCCAGGCCAGCGAGCAGCAGTTGGTTGAGTTTGACCGGGTCTTCAAACAAACTCTGGTCGCCACCTACAGCAAGGGACTCGATGGTCTTGATCAGTTGCAGACGGTCGAGATCGGTGATGCGGTGTATGATCGTAACGGCGTTCGGGCTAAAGTTCCGACTGTGGTGGTGCTCAAAGATGGGCAGCGGTTTCAGGTGCTGTATCGGATGTTCAGCAACGACCTGCAGCAGTGGCGTGCCGACAATCTGACCGTTGAAGGGGTTAATATCGGACTGGTGTTCCGTAACCAATTTGCTCACTCTATGGAACAGTACAACGACATGGATAAAGCGATCGATAACTGGGGCGTTATTACGGCCGAGTAATTAACAACCGGTAGGTCATCAAGGGTCGGTAGCCAATGACGGCGATTAGCGACGGTGTAATGGTGGTGTTGGTTATCGCGCTGGCGTTGTTGCTGGGGTCGATTCTACGTAACCTGACCCGTAGCAGTGCAATTCCCTATTCGGCTGCGCTGTTGTTTGCGGGTTTGGTGATCGGTGTACTCGACCGCTGGTTGGTGCTGACCGAAAGCTGGCCGCAGTTACGTCTGGTGCTGCACAGTCTGACCCATCTCGATCCGCATCTGATTCTATTTTTATTCCTGCCTACGCTGATCTTCGAATCGGCCTACTCGCTTGAGCCCCACCTGTTAAAACGCGCCCTGCCGCAAATATCGCTATTGGCACTGCCGGGGATGCTGATCAGTGCGTTGCTGACCGCGTTGTTGGTGCGTTGGTTGTTGCCCTGGGACTGGAGCTGGCCGTTGGCGTTTCTGTTTGGGGCGCTGATCAGTGCTACTGATCCGGTGGCTGTGGTGGCGCTGTTGCGTGATCTCAGCTCACGCAAGCGACTGGAAACCCTGCTCGAAGGCGAGTCTCTGTTTAATGATGGTACTGCTATCGTACTGTTTTCGTTGTGTTTCTCTATCCTGTTGAGTGTTGAGCAAAGCACCGTCAGTGTTGGTGGTATTTTATTCGATCTGGTCTGGACAGTGCTGCTCGGTGGCGCGGTTGGTTGGCTCTTTGGTCGAGCGGTAATCATTGCTGTGGGGCGGATTTACAACGATCCGCTGGTCGAAACTACCTTGTCGATCGCCAGTGCTTATCTGGTCTATTTTGTTGCCGAGCAGGTGCTGCATGCTTCGGGCGTGGTTGCCGTGGTGGTGTTTGGGTTGATGTTGGCGGGGCAGGGACGGGCGCGATTCTCCCCCGATGCCTTGGGCTTTCTACACCATTTTTGGAGCATGTTGGCACATATGGCCAACACCTTGATCTTCCTGATCGTTGGTTTGCTGATCGCAGACCGAATCGAACTGTTTAACGCCGACAGTTGGTGGCTGCTGTTGGCACTGTATCTGGGGCTGCTGTTGATACGAGCTTGCACCGTATGGCTGTTGATGCCGGTATTGAGTCGGGTCGGGCTCGGGTTACGACGGGATAAGGCGTTGGTGCTGATCTGGGGCGGTTTGCGCGGAGCCGTGGCGCTGGCGCTGGCGTTGATGGTGGCGCAGCACCCATTAGTCGGCAGTCCTTGGGGGGAGCAGGTGTTGTTTCTGACCGCCGGTATCGTCGCGCTGACGATCTTGATCAATGGCAGTACTATGGGCTGGTTGTTTGCCCGGTTGGGGTTAGATCGATTGCCGCCCGCCAAGCAAGCGACTATCGAGCGTGCCGAGCGGCTAATCCATAAGCAGATGCTGGCACGGCTTCCGGAGTTGAAGAAACGCTCGCTTACTCAGCTGGCTGATTGGCAGGCAATCGAACAGAGTGCGCTGGCTCCCGTGTTTGAGACTGGGGATCCGCCACCAATCGAAGCGTTAGCTCCGCAGCAGCTCGAGATTGAGTTTAGACGCCGCTTACTTGAGCACGAACGAAGTAGCTATTGGTTACAGTATCGAGAGGGTTTTTTGGGGCGGGTGGCGGTGTCCAAGCTGATCGAAGCGGTCGATCAGGCGCTCGATGGTGAGCCGCAGATTTACCCGCGGCCACAGCTGCAACGCTACTGGAACGGTTCGCGTCCGGTCGAGTGGATGCATCAGTTGCCGCTGCTGGACAGGGTCGCCAATAGGATCGCCTACCGTCATCTGGTGTTGGGCTACGATATGGCGCGGGGGTTTGTCCAAGCTCAGAATGCCGCCTTGGCGCATATCAACGAACTGACTGCTGACCGTCATAGCGCAATCTTGGCGCGAACCGAACTGGTGCGAAATAAGCGCGAAACCTATGCTCTGCTGCAGGAGTTGAAGCAGAATTTCCCCGAGTTGGCCGCACGTGCCGAGATGCGCAGTGCTCAGCGTACGCTGTTGATTCAGAAGAAAGCGATGATTGATAACCTGCGCGCGCAGGCGCTACTCGACCCGGCCGAAGCAGGGCGGATGCTGGAGCAGATCAATGACCGGTTGCAAGCGCGTCACTTCAGTGCGGTCGATGAGGCGGTGTTGCCCGATCCGCTGCAGTTGATCCGCGATGCCCAGTGGGCGGCGGAATTGGCCCCGGAGGCGCTGAAGCAGCTGGTCGAGCTGGCCGAGCAGCGTATCTATCAACCGCACGAGATGATTGTTGCGCACGAAGAGCGGCACCGGGCGTTGATCATTGTGGTGCGCGGACTGGTCGAGCGGGTCGATATGGACGATCAAAGTGGTCGGGTCGAGGTGTTGGATGTGATGGGGCCAGGCTGTTACGCCGGGTTTAGTTCGCTGTTTGAAGGTCATCATCATGTCGCCTTGCGCGCTGCCAGCCCGGTTGATCTGCTGTGGATTCCGGCGGGGCTGCTGGATCAGATTATGGCGACTCACCCGGTGTTGAGGCAGGCGTTGCTAAAGATGGTTCAGCAGCAGTTGTTTGAAACCCTGTAGTGGCTTCGAAACCCTGCGGCCGCTAGATAAAAGCGAGCCTGTACCGATCTAAACCTATCCAAGTCGCTGCTGTTTCGGGTAAAATTCCGCTTTTTATTTTGTTGGGGGTTGGCTTCGTTTGGCCGATCCCGTCATCGCACTTTTTTCGTGTGCAACTCAGTGGACAAGTACAGGCATGATCGAAGTTAACCCTATTCAGCTGCGCATCAAAGATATCGCCGATCGCACAGCCCAGCTGCGAACCTATCTAGATTACGAAACCAAGTATGAGCAGTTGGTCGAGGTCGAGCGTGAGCTTGAACAGCCCAGCGTCTGGGATGATCCGGAGCGGGCGCAGGCGCTGGGTAAAGAACGGTCGGCACTTGAGCTGGTGGTCAAGACTATCGATGATATGGAAGCCGGGGTCACCGACACCACCGAGCTGCTAGATCTGGCGGTTGAGGAGCAGGACGAAGATACCGTGGCTGAGGTCGAGGTTGAGATTGACGGCCTGGTTGCACGGCTCGAAGTACTGGAGTTCCGACGCATGTTCTCCGGCGAGATGGATCCCAATAACGCATTTTTGGATATCCAATCGGGTTCCGGCGGCACCGAGGCCCAGGATTGGGCTAACATCATGCTGCGGATGTACCTGCGCTGGGGCGAAGACAAGGGCTTCAAGGTCGAGTTGGAAGAGGTCAGTGCTGGCGATGTGGCCGGAATCAAATCGGCTACCATCAAGTTCAGCGGCGAGTATGCCTTCGGCTGGTTGCGTACCGAGACCGGCGTCCATCGCTTAGTGCGTAAGTCACCGTTCGACTCGGGTAACCGTCGTCACACCTCATTTGCTTCGGTATTCGTCTCGCCTGAGATCGATGACAACATCGATATCGATATCAACCCGTCTGATGTGCGTACCGATACCTACCGTGCCTCCGGTGCAGGTGGTCAGCACGTCAACAAGACCGACTCGGCGGTGCGTTTGACTCACGAACCAACCGGTATCGTGGTGCAGAGCCAGAGCCAGCGCTCGCAACACCAGAACCGGGATAACTGCTGGAAGATGCTACGTGCCCGTTTGTATGAGTATGAACTGCTCAAGCGCAATGAAGCGGCGCAGACGGTCGAGGACAGCAAGTCCGATATCGGTTGGGGCTCGCAGATCCGCTCCTACGTGCTCGACGATCAGCGTATCAAAGACCTGCGCACCCTGGTTCAGACCAGTAACTGCGACAAGGTATTGGACGGCGATCTGGATCAGTTCATAGAAGCGAGTCTGAAAGCCGGTTTGTAAACCGCATTTGATGCCTAAATCTTTACCGAGCTCTTTGTAAGCGACTTTTTTGTAACGAATAATTTAGTTAAGGCGATAGACCATGTCAGATAAGCAAGCAGCCCCGCAGCCGGATGCCTCTCAACCCGAAGAGAATCGTTTAGTCGCCGAGCGCCGTGAGAAACTTAACGCACTGCGCGAGCAAGGTAACGCCTTCCCCAACAGTTTTCGCCGTGACAGCTACGCTGCTGATCTGCAGGCCGAGTATGGCGACAAGACCAAAGAGGAGCTGGAAGGACTGGCGATTCAGGTCTCGGTTGGCGGCCGTATCATGCTCAACCGTGGGGCCTTCGCGGTACTGCAGGATATGACCGGTCGGATTCAGCTTTATGTCAACAAGGCGGCGCGTCCTTTCGCCAAGGCGATGGATCTGGGCGATATCGTCGGCATCACCGGTACTCTGCATAAGTCGGGTAAGGGCGACCTGTATGTTGATATGGAACTCAATCAGCTGCTGACTAAGAACCTGCGGCCACTGCCTGATAAGCACAAAGGGTTGCAGGATACCGAGATGCGCTACCGTCAGCGCTACGTCGATCTGATCACCAACGATGACTCGCGTCGGGTATTCGAGATTCGTGCCAAGGTGGTAGCTGCTATCCGTGGCTATCTGGCTGAGCGTCGCTTTGTCGAAGCTGAGACACCGATGCTGCAGGTGATCCCGGGAGGGGCTACCGCGCGTCCGTTCGTCACCCATCACAATGCTCTTGATATCGATATGTACCTGCGTATTGCGCCCGAGCTGTACCTCAAGCGTTTGGTGGTCGGTGGTTTCGAGCGGGTGTTCGAGATCAACCGCAACTTTCGCAACGAAGGCCTGTCTACGCGTCACAACCCCGAATTCACCATGCTCGAGTTCTACCAGGCTTTCGCTGATTACAAAGACCTGATGGATCTGACCGAAGATATGCTGCGTACCGTCGCGCAACAGGTGCTCGATACCACCACCCTGGTGAATACGGTTAAAAATGAAAATGGCGAAGTGCTGGAGACGATCGAGTATGATCTGGCCAAGCCGTTTATCCGGATGAGCGTGTTTGATTCGATTCTGCATTTCAATCCGGATATCAATCCCGACGCGTTAGCCAACGACCACGCGGCTCGTGAAATTGCAGCGCGATTGGATATCCCGGTCAAAGACAGCTGGGGTCTGGGTAAGCTGCAGATCGAGATCTTCGAGAAGACGGTAGAGCATCGTCTGAGCCAACCGACCTTTATCACCGAGTACCCGACCGAAGTGTCGCCGCTGGCGCGTCGTAGCGACAATGATCCGTTCGTGACCGATCGATTTGAGTTCTTTATGGGCGGCCGCGAGATCGCCAACGGCTTCTCGGAGCTCAATGATTCCGAAGATCAGGCGCAGCGGTTCCGTGATCAGGTGGCAGAAAAGGACGGGGGTGATGACGAGGCGATGCATTACGATGCGGACTACATCAACGCGTTGGAGTACGGCCTGCCTCCGACCGCCGGTGAGGGGATTGGTATCGATCGGTTGGTGATGTACTTCACCGATTCACCGTCGATCCGCGACGT
>JBFFKD010000008.1:0-16651 GCA_041555595.1 Motiliproteus sp. | reverse complement strand
TCAGAACCCGATCAATCTTAGCCGTCGTCTACCAGAAAAATAACCAGCCGTTTGGGCCCATGTGCCCCCATCTGTAACTTCTGTTCGATATCGGCACTGCGTGACGGTCCGGTGATCATGTTGACGGTACGCGGCCACTGGCCTTCGCCCTGACTTTGACGCAGCAGCTGCCAGGCCTGTTCGTAATTGCCGACGATGGTGCTGGTTTGCAGAACCACCAGATGAATATCGGATAGAAAATTGAGGGTGGTCGGGCTGTCTGAACCCGAGTGCAGCATCAGGGTGCCGGTTTCGGCGATGCCGGCAAAACTGCTAGTCAGGCTGATCAGGTCGCCGGCACGAACGACGCGTTGTTCGATCTGGGTGTGGTCGGTCGAGCTCCAGTCCAACGCGGTGAGTTGTTCGCTGGAGGCCATCACCAACTGCTGCAGCTGGTTTTGTTGCATAAAGCGATCGACCGCTGCTGGTAGCTGGTTGACGCTGTTGAGCGGTATCAGCTCGGCGACCGCCTCTAGCGCCATTATTGTGAACAGATCAACCTGTCCGGCGTGATCGAGTTGGCTGCGTGCGGGGATAGTGCTCGACGGATGGTTGGCGATCCGTTCGAGGATCGTGGTGCGGGCGTTGTCGCTGGCGTCAGCGTTATCACGACCTAGGCCGCGGCGTAAGTTGGACATGATCTGTTGGCGTGAGCTTGACTCGGTCATGGCCTAGTTCCCTTTTTTGTCGTGAGTGTGGTTGTCCGAGGAGCGAGTATGTTGTTTCCACTGATCCATAAAGGTGCCGCCTTGCGGGGCGGGCATGTCGCGCCATGCGGTCCAGCCTTTGCCGAGCGGCAGTGAGCGGATCTTGCCCTTCTTGCCGGCCATTAATTTAAGACCGAAGCTACTGGCGCGTGCCAGCCAGCGGTACAGTTTGGGATTCTTAGCGAACGAGGCCCAGACGCCAACACCAAAGCGGAATCCTTTGGGTGACAGGTGGCGTTCGAACTCGCGTTCACGCCAATGCCGCATCAGTTTCGGCAGCGGAATCTTGACCGGGCAGACCGATTCGCACTTGCCGCAGAAGGTCGAGGCGTTAGGCAGGTGGCCGGCTTTGTCGATGCCGATCAGTTCGGGGGTTAATACCGACCCCATCGGGCCGGGGTAGACCCAGCCGTACGCGTGGCCGCCGACCGCGCCGTAGACAGGGCAGTGGTTCATACAGGCAGAGCAGCGGATGCAGCGCAGCATATCTTGGAAATCGGTGCCGATCATCTCGCTGCGGCCGTTGTCGAGCAGTACCACATGGAACTCGTCGGGACCGTCTTGATCGCCGGCACGACGGGGGCCCGTTGACAGGGTGTTGTAAACGGCGAACTCCTGACCCGTAGCCGAGCGGGCTAATAGTCGTTGGAACAGAGTCATATCTTCCAGCGTTGGTACCATCTTGTCGATGGTGGTGATCACCACATGCACGCGCGCTAAGGTCTGGGTCAGATCGCCATTGCCTTCATTAGTGACGATCAGGGTGCTGCCAGTCTCGGCAACACAGAAGTTGGCGCCGGTGATCCCGACGTCGGCGGCAACGAACTGCTTACGCAGCATTTCGCGGGCTTCCTGCATCAGCTCAGCCGGATCGTCGGAGCGCGGGGTGCCGTGTTTTTCGGAGAAGATGTCGCTGACATCATCAAGGTTAAGGTGGATAGCAGGGGCAATGATGTGGCTAGGGTGGTCGCCGCGCAGTTGTAGGATATATTCGCCCAGGTCGGTTTCGACCGGTTGCACGCCGTTGGCTTCGAGGTAGTCGTTGAGGTTGATCTCCTCGGACACCATCGACTTGCCTTTGGTGACAGTCTTGGCGTCGGCGTTCTGGCAGATCTTCAAGATCGCCTCGCAGGCTTCTTTTGAGTCGCGTGCCCAGTGCACCTGACCACCCTGTTCCAGTACCTTGCTCTCGAACTGCTCTAGGTACAGATCCAGGTTTTCGATCACATGGTTTTTCAGGTCGCAGGCTTCGTTGCGCAGTTGTTCGAATTCGGGCATCCGGGCGACAGCGGCAGCGCGTTTGACCGGAAAGCCGTCACGCAAGTTGCCGAGCGCCTTTTGCAGCGATACATCTTTAAGGGCGATACGGGCGTTGTCTTTGAATTCGGGGCTATGAATCTCCACGGTTATGCCTCCTTCGCTAATGCATAGTTGGCATCGATGGCGCTTTCGCCTATCGCCGGAGTGTCGGCCATATCGGCCAGCAGTTCGACCACGTGACGTACCTCGAGTTTGCTGCCTTCGCGTTTGAGCTTGCCGGCCATGTTGAGCAGGCAGCCTAGGTCGCCGCCCAGCAGCAGTTCGGCATTGGTGGCTTCGGCGTTGGCGGTTTTGTCGCTGACCATGCGGTTGGAGATGTCGGGATACTTAATGCAGAAGGTGCCGCCGAAACCGCAGCAGGTTTCGGCTTCCTCCATCTCTGTTAGCTCGACCCCGTCAACCCTGCTAAGCAACTGGCGTGGTTGTTGTTTCACCCCTAGTTCGCGAAGTCCGGCGCAGGAGTCGTGGTAGGTGACACGTTTGGGGTAACTGGCCAGATGGTCGTTGATCTTCTGATCGAACTTAACCACATCGGTCAGGAAAGAGGTGATCTCGAAAGCACGTTCGGCCAGCTTCAAGGCGCGGGTGTGGTACGGATCATCGGCGTCGAATAGGTCGGGGTACTGGTGCAGCATGCCGAGACAGGATCCTGATGGGCCGACCACATAATCAAAACCGTCGAAGTTGTCGATGACGTTGCGGGCGATATCGGTGGTAGATCGTCGATCACCCGAGTTGTAGCTGGGCTGGCCACAGCAGGTCTGGCTCTGCGGAACGTCGACCCGGCAGCCAGCCAGTTCCAGTAGTTTGACGGTGGCAAAACCAACGCTGGGGCGAAACATATCGACCAAGCAGGTAACGAATAGGCCGACGTTGGGCTGCTGGGCGGTATGGTATGAGGCGGGGTCGATGGTGGCAGTCATAAGCAGGTCCGGGTGATTATAGTTATTAATGCGCAGTCAGAAAGCCGATCGAGATTGCTGTTGTAGTGGCTACTGTATATTCGCTAGCGAATGAGGCTACAATAAAACCCTAAAGTGGTCTGACCAGGCAGTGGCTTGGTGGCGGCTACGCGCTAGTGATGGATGTGACCATGATAGAGCCAAAAGAGGTGCCTGTGGGGGAGGGCAAGAAGAACCTGGTTACTCGAGTCCAGCAGCTGGCAGTCGAACTGCAGCTAGAGATCGTGCGTGGTGATATCCGGCCCGGTGCTCAGTTGGTGTCGCAGCGAACCATGCAGCAACAGTTGGGGGTGTCGCGCTCGACCGTACGGGAGGCGATTGCCGAGCTGCAGCATATGGGGTTGATCGATACCCATCATGGCGGTGGCAGTTTCTGCAATAATCTACTCGACCGGTTTTTTCAGAGCGACCCTGATGAGGTGGCTCGGATCGGTCAGTCACTACCGATTCAGGTTCTGGAGATGCGTGAGGTGCTTGAAGGCGAGGCTGCCTATTACTGCGCTCTACGTGCCAGCGATGTAGAGCTGGCATTGATTCGGCAGGAGTACGATCGGATGACACGGCGGGCTGCTGGAGATACGGCGCTGAGCTTGACCAAAACCCTACGCCAGGCCAAATCGGACCTGACCTTTCATATGCTGATCGCCGACAGTTGTCATCATCTGTTGGCGCTGTCGCTCAGTCAGATTCTCTATAACCGCTATTTCAATGCAATCTATTCGGTGTTGTCACAGACCTTTAAGAAGCAGGGGCGCTATCCCGAGTTGATCGGTGCTCAGCATCGACAGATCTATCAGGCCATTATTGAGCGTGATGCTGAAGGGGCGCGTACGGCTGCGCGTGAGCATATCGCCTACACTCGTGGCCTGCTGCTGTCCTGAAGGTTGTGGCATCTTCGTCCGGATGCGGCTCGTCGGTTGCTGGCAGAAAAGCGTGCCTGTTGTTTTTTCGAATGTCCGATTCGGCCTGTTGTGCAGTGCGTCAGACGGCTGCTAGAATGTGCGGCTTAATTTTATGTTGCTCCCGTTGTGGCGGGGGCTTAGCAACGTTGTGTTGCCGAAAATTGCACCGAGTTGTTCGTCTGAGTTTGCTTGCCTAATGTGGCCTTTGGTAGGGGTCACCACTTAAAAGGATCTGAAATGCCCGTTATCACGCTTCCCGACGGTAGTGTCCGTCAATTCGATCAAGCCGTTTCTGTTTACGATGTTGCTGCCGATATCGGTGCAGGTCTGGCCAAGGCGGCACTGGCTGGTCGTGTCGATGGTGACTTGGTCGATACCTGTCACCTGATCGAGCAGGATGCCGAGTTGTCGCTCATCACGTCGCGTGATGAGGAGGGGTTGGAAGTTATTCGCCATTCCTGCGCGCACCTAATGGCGATGGCGGTGCAGGAGCTGTTCGACGGAGCGCAGGTGACTATCGGGCCGACGATTGAAAACGGTTACTACTACGATTTTGCCTACCAACGAGCTTTTACACCGGAAGACCTGTTAGCGATCGAGAAACGGATGAAAGAGCTGGTCAAAGCCAACCTGCCTATTACTCGCTCGCTGATGAGTCGTGATGAGGCTGTCGAGTTCTTTAAAGCAAAAGGTGAGAGTTATAAGGTTGAGTTGATCGAATCGATCCCGACCAACGAAGATCTGTCATTTTACCAACAGGGCGATTTCATCGACCTGTGTCGTGGCCCGCACGTGCCCACTACCGGCCATATCAAAGCATTCAAGTTGATGAAAGTTGCCGGCGCTTATTGGCGTGGTGACTCCAATAATGAGATGTTGCAGCGGATCTACGGTACAGCCTGGGGTGACAAGAAGGCGCTCAAAGCGTACCTGTTCCGGTTAGAAGAGGCCGAGAAACGCGATCACCGTAAGTTGGGCAAGCAGCTGAATCTATTCCATCTGCAGGAAGAAGCACCGGGTATGGTGTTTTGGCACCCCAATGGCTGGACACTGTATCAACAGATCGAAAGCTACATGCGCGCCAAGCAGATCCAGCACGACTACCAAGAGATTAAAACACCCCAGGTAGTCGAGCGCACCTTGTGGGAGAAGTCTGGCCACTGGGATAAGTTTTCCGAGCAGATGTTTACGACTCATTCCGAAAGCCGTGATTTCGCTATCAAGCCGATGAACTGTCCGTGTCATGTTCAGGTCTTTAATCAGGGGCTGCGTTCTTACCGCGATCTGCCATTGCGACTGGCTGAGTTTGGTTGCTGTCATCGCAATGAGCCGTCGGGAGCGTTGCATGGAATCATGCGTGTACGAGGTTTTGTGCAGGACGATGCACATATCTTCTGCGCTGAAAGCACCATTCAAGCAGAAGTGGCGCGTTTTATCGATTTTCTGCATGAGGTCTACAACGACTTCGGCTTTACCGATGTGATCTATAAGTTGTCGACGCGTCCTGAGCAGCGTGTGGGGTCGGATGAGAGTTGGGATAAGGCGGAAAAGGCGTTGGCCGATGCGCTTGATACCGCTGGTCTTGATTGGGAGGAGCTACCGGGTGAAGGTGCCTTCTACGGCCCCAAGATCGAGTTCTCACTGAAGGATTGTCTGGGTCGGGTGTGGCAGTGCGGTACTATTCAGGTCGATTTCTCGATGCCGGGTCGGTTGGATGCTCAGTTTGTCAACGAGAGTGGTGAACGCGAGACGCCTGTGATGTTGCATCGGGCGATTTTGGGTTCATTCGAGCGCTTTATCGGTATTCTAATCGAGAACTATGCCGGCGCGATGCCGGTCTGGTTATCGCCGCTGCAGGCTGCGATTCTCAATATTACCGATAATCAGGCCGATTTCTGCCGTGAAATCGAACAAACACTGAAAGATAATGGATTTAGAGCTCATGCGGACTTGAGAAACGAGAAGATCGGCTTTAAAATCCGCGAGCACACAATTCAGAAGGTTCCTTATCAGCTGGTGATCGGCGATAAGGAGGTCGAATCCAAGACCGTGACCGTGCGTTTGAGAACCGGTGAAGATCTCGGTTCCATGTCCGTAGATGATTTTATCGAGATGTTGGCACAGGACGTTACACGCAAGGGTCGGGTTGAATCGGAGAGTTAAAAGATTAAAAAAGGTAATAGTAAGGGCGCTAGCAAAAAAGCCATCATTAACGAAGAAATCGACGCTAATGAAGTCCGCTTGGTTGGTGCTGACGGTGAGCAGTTGGGTATCGTTCCTCTGAACGAAGCGTTGACGACTGCTCAAAGTGCATCTTTGGATCTGGTGTTGATTTCACCGGATGCTGTGCCAGTAGTCTGTAAATTAATGGACTACGGTAAACATGTTTTTGATGTGAAAAAGCAGAAGGCTCTTCAAAAGAAGAAGCAGAAGCAGACGCAGATCAAAGAGATGAAGTTCCGTCCAGGAACTGAAGAGGGGGATTATCAGGTAAAACTACGCAACCTGGTACGTTTCCTAGAAGCGGGAGATAAGGCCAAAGTGTCTTTGCGTTTCCGTGGTCGTGAGATGGCCCATCAGGAGTTGGGTATGCAGCTATTAAAGCGGGTTGAAGCTGACTTGCTTGAGCTGGGTACCGTAGAGCAGCATCCTAAGATGGAAGGCCGTCAGATGATCATGGTTATCGCGCCCAAAAAGAAGAAGTAACCCGTCTTCGTAAAAAAGTCCGAGCTGCTGTTTTTCAAATGGCATAGCGGGCTTTTGCCGTTCTAGTGAGAACTAACAACGGCAGAAGAATAAGGGGTTATATAGAAATTAACGAATGCGTGGAGAAAGTCTGTTATGTCTAAAATGAAAACCCACAGCGGTGCTGCAAAGCGCTTTAAGCAAACCGCTAACGGCTTCAAGCGGAAGTCATCCCACACTAGCCACATTCTGACCAAGATGAGCACTAAGCGTAAGCGTCATCTACGCGGTACTTCGGAAGTTCACGCTTCTGATGTTGCTCTGGTAAAGCGCATGTTGCGCCAGTCCTAATCCGGTCTTTGAACAGTTAGTTAAAAGGATACTATTATGCCTCGCGTAAAACGTGGTGTTGTCGCTCGTCGTCGTCACAAGAAGATTCTCAAGCAAGCTAAAGGTTACTACGGTGCTCGTAGCCGTGTATTCCGTGTTGCCAAACAGGCAGTCATCAAAGCAGGTCAGTACGCTTACCGCGACCGTCGTCAGCGTAAGCGTCAGTTCCGTGCTCTGTGGATTGTCCGTATCAACGCTGCCGCTCGTATGAATGGCTTGTCTTACAGCCGTCTGATCGCAGGTCTGAAAAAGGCCGCTATCGAGATCGACCGTAAGGTGTTGGCTGATCTGGCCGTGCATGAGAAGGAAGTATTTAGCGCAATCGTTGAAAAAGCCAAGGGTGCCCTGGCCTAATCAACTGCGATTGACGCTTGTCGCAGAGCTGCGGTGAATCCGCAGCTCTTTTGAATAGGGGAAGGGTGAAAATCCTTCCCCTGTTTTTGTTTTAGACATAGCAGGTTGTTGAAAGGACGCGGGAGAGTAACGAGCGTGTTTTTTCAACAGCCTATCGCAATGTCAGGAGGTGTATACCTCCAGAAGTTGGAACCGAAGTGGAACCGAAGATGGAAAATTTAGATCTCCTGTTGGCCCAGGGTAAAGCGGCCGTCGATAATGCTACCGATGCAGCATCGCTGGCTCAGGTGCAGGTGCAGTACCTGGGCAAGAAGGGTGAGTTGTCTCTGCTTCGCAAGGGCTTGGGTAAGCTTTCCGCCGAAGAGCGGCCCAAGGTTGGTGCGTTGATCAATGAAGCGATGCAGCAATTCCTTGAGCATCTGAATGCTCGCAAGGATGCGTTTGACAGCGCCGAGCTCAATGCCAAGCTGGCGGCCGAGAAGATCGATGTCACTCTGCCAGGTCGTGGTCAGCACAGCGGTGGTCTACACCCGGTTACCCGCACTTTGGAGCGGATCGAGAAATTCTTCGCAGGTGTTGGTTACGTGACTGAGGAAGGTCCCGAGATCGAAGACGATTTTCATAACTTCGAAGCACTTAATATTCCCGATCATCACCCAGCGCGGGCGATGCACGATACCTTCTATTTCGATGCACATACTCTGTTGCGGACTCATACCTCGCCGGTACAGATCCGTACCATGGAGCAGCAGCAGCCACCGATCCGGGTCATTTGCCCGGGGCGTGTTTACCGCTGCGATTCGGATTTAACCCATACGCCGATGTTCCACCAGGTCGAAGGCCTGCTGGTCGATACCGACGTCAGCTTTGCCGACCTCAAGGGTACTGTGGAGGAGTTCTTGCGTGAATTCTTCGAGCAGGAGTTGGCTGTGCGGTTCCGTCCGTCCTATTTTCCGTTCACTGAACCATCGGCAGAGGTCGATATTGCCTGTGTCATGTGTGAAGGCAAGGGCTGTCGTGTCTGCGGCCACACCGGTTGGTTGGAAGTGATGGGCTGCGGCATGGTGCACCCGAAAGTGTTTGAATCGTGCAACGTCGATACTGAGAGCTACAGCGGTTTTGCCTTTGGTATGGGGGTAGAGCGCCTTGCCATGTTGCGTTACGGCGTTAACGATCTGCGCCTGTTCTTCGAGAACGACCTGCGCTTCTTGCAGCAGTTTAAGTAGCGAAGTTAACTGGTACGCGGCCGTTATGGCTCGGCTGGTGACGCCAGATATATAACATCCGAATCGGTTTCGGGTAACAGAACTCTTGTAAAGCATTTACGGAAACAGCGATGAAATTTAGCGAACAGTGGCTGCGGCAGTGGGTTAATCCTGCCATCGATACCGACGAATTGATGGCTCAAATCACCATGGCCGGTCTGGAAGTGGACGGCGTTGAGCCGGCTGCGGCAGAGTTTAGTGGTGTGGTCGTGGGCGAGATTTTATCTGCCGACCAGCACCCTAACGCCGATAAGCTCCAGGTGTGCCGTGTCAGTGATGGGAGCGATGAGTTTCAGGTGGTTTGCGGTGCGCCCAATGCGCGCGCAGGTCTGCGTGTCGCCTTTGCTAAGGTCGGGTCGGTGCTGCCGGGCGATTTTAAGATCAACAAAGCCAAGCTGCGTCAGGTAGAGTCGTTCGGCATGCTCTGCTCGGGTCAGGAGTTGGGCATCAACGAAGATCATGATGGCATCATGGAGTTGCCTGCTGAGGCGACCGCTGGGGATGACGTGCGCGCTTTGTTCGGTCTGGACGATCAGATCATCGAGGTTGACCTGACGCCGAATCGTGGCGATTGCCTCAGTATTGCCGGTCTGGCGCGTGAAGTCGGGGTCCTGAACAAGGAGCCGGTCACCGAAGTTGAGATTAACGCTGTCGCTCACTCTATCGACGATGCGTTTCCGATCGAGATAGAAGCGCCACAAGGTTGTGCGCGTTATGTCGGTCGAGTGATTCGTGGTATCAACCCGGCAGCAGCGACGCCGCTCTGGATGGTCGAGCGACTGCGCCGCAGTGGTGTTCGCACTATCGATCCGGTGGTCGATGTGACTAACTACGTGATGTTGGAGCTGGGTCAGCCGATGCACGCGTTTGATTTGAATAAACTCAATGGTGGCATCCGGGTGCGGATGGCCGATGCCGGCGAAAAACTGATCCTGCTCGACGGTCAGGAATGTACCCTTAATGCTGACACGTTGGTGATCGCCGATCATCAGGGGCCGCTGGCGATGGCGGGTATTATGGGCGGCGAAGGCTCGGGAGTGAGCGGTGCGACTCAGGATATCTTCCTAGAAAGTGCTTTCTTTAACCCGCTGGCGCTCGCCGGTCGTGCGCGTTCGTACGGTCTGCATACCGATTCATCGCATCGGTTCGAGCGCGGTGTTGATTCCGAGTTGCAGGTCAAGGCAGTCGAGCGTGCGACCGCGCTACTGCTCGATATTGTCGGGGGCCAGGCTGGACCCGTCAGCGAGGTTGCTGTCGAGGCGCATCTGCCTGCCGCACGCACCGTTCTGCTGCGGCCGGCACGGATTAAAAAACTGCTGTCGCTGGATATAGACTCTAGCGAAGTGGAAGAGATTTTAACCCGCCTGGGTATGGGTGTGACGACGCACGCCGGTGGTAGCTGGAACGTCGAAGTCCCTTCGTATCGTTTCGATGTCTCGCTCGAAGAGGATCTGCTCGAGGAGCTGGCGCGGATCTACGGCTATAACCGGATGCCGGTACGTACTGCCACAGCGACGCTGAAACTGAGCGCTCAGCCTGAAGCCAAGAAAACCTTGCCCGACTTGCGCCGGTTATTGGTAGCGCGTGGCTACCAAGAAGCGATCACCTACAGCTTTGTAGAACCTACCATGCTGGCTAAATTCGATTCTAAAAATCAGCCAGTGGCGTTGGCTAACCCGATCTCGGCTGATATGGCGGTGATGCGGACTACGCTGTGGCCTGGTCTGATCAAGGCGATGCAGCACAATCAGCATCGTCAGCAGAGTCGGATTCGACTGTTTGAAACCGGTCAGCGGTTTATTCCCACCAGTGATGGTTTGGTTCAAGATAACGCTATCGCGGGCGCTGTGTACGGTAGCTACCAGCCCGAGGGTTGGAGTAGCGACAAGCGTTCAGTCGACTTCTTTGATGTGAAGGCTGATCTGGAAGACTTGTTAGCTGTCAACGGTGCGGTCAATGCCTTTGTATTTGAGGCTGCTGAACACGAGGCATTACATCCGGGTCAGTGCGCAGTCATCAAACGCGATGGCCAGGCTGTTGGTTACTTGGGGGCGCTGCATCCTAATCTGTGCAAAGAGTTGAGCCTGAGCGGTCCTGTATTCCTGTTCGAGCTGGCGTTGGCCGCAGTCGAGCAGGATAACCTGCCGCAGTTCTCCGAATTGTCGAAGTTCCCCGAGACGAGTCGCGATATGGCGCTGGTGGTTGATCAGGATGTAGTGGTCGATCAGGTGTTGGGACTGGCCCGTAAGGAGGCCGGAGAGTGGCTTAAAAATGTCACTCTTTTTGATGTCTATCAGGGCGAAGGTGTTGAAAACGGTAAAAAAAGTTTGGCTATCAGCTTGACCTGGCAGCATCCATCGCACACGCTTAACGACGAACAGGTTAACCAGATGTTCGATTCGGTCGTCAATGCTGCACAACAGCAGCTGGGTGCGGTCCTAAGGGGCTAGGGTAGCGATACCTGTAGCCGAGGTTGGCCGCTCAGACAAGGGTGTGGAACTGTTGCTACGGGATGGGAGTACAACGATGGGATCTTTGACAAAGGCGGAGATGGCCGAGCGGTTGTTTGACGAGATCGGTCTCAACAAACGTGAAGCCAAAGAGATGGTGGAGTCGTTTTTTGATGAAATCAGAAGTTGCCTGTCAGAAAATGAGCAGGTAAAACTGTCCGGATTCGGTAACTTCGATCTGCGCGATAAGAGTGAACGTCCTGGTCGTAATCCAAAGACCGGTGAAGAGGTGCCTATCAGCGCGCGTCGTGTGGTGACCTTCCGTCCGGGGCAGAAGCTGAAAGAGAATGTAGAGACCCATGTCGTCCCAGACGTCGACTGATCCCCTTCCTGTTATTCCTGAAAAGCGCTACTTCACCATTGGTGAGGTGGCGTCTTTGTGTGGCGTCAAAACGCATGTGCTGCGCTACTGGGAACAGGAGTTTGAGCAGTTGCAACCGGTCAAGCGTCGGGGGAATAGACGCTACTATCAGCGTCAGGATGTGCTGCTGGTGCGGCAGCTGTGCAGCTTGTTGTACGATCAGGGTTTTACCATCGCCGGTGCTCGACAATGGCTGGTCGGCGACCAGGCGCATGGGGATAGTCATCAATCACAACAGCTGATTCGGCAAACGATTAGTGAGTTGGAACAGATCTTGGTCGAGTTGAAGTCTGCCTAAATCTGGACTGTCAGCACGTTATACGCCACCCTTAAAATCACTCCTCGATACACCCTTCAAAAACACGACCAAAAAACAGGCCTGCGCTTCCCCTGTTTGGGTTGATGGGGTAGTATTCGCTCCGCTGTCGTGAGGCGGCTGTTAAAGCTTAAGTTCGGGGCATAGCGCAGTTTGGTAGCGCACTTCGCTGGGGGCGAAGGGGTCGCAGGTTCAAATCCTGCTGTCCCGACCACTTTCAAGCTTCTCTTTTCGGAATGTAGCGCAGCTTGGTAGCGCACTTCGCTGGGGGCGAAGGGGTCGTAGGTTCGAATCCTATCATTCCGACCATATTGTCGAAAAAACCGTTAGTTCTCTGAACTAGCGGTTTTTTCGTTTAACGACCTAGATCGGGTACCATTTGCCAGCCTCGTTTCGACAGGCGGTATCAAAATAGGCAGCACGTTGGTTGCCTATCCGAAGTTCCTCTTTGTAATCGCGACAGTAATATCCGGACAGGCTCTTATAGCTCCGCAGTGGCCATACCGAGCCGGAGTTGCCGCTAGTATGATTGTGCCAAGCTGCGCTGCTGGAGCTCGGAATCGATTCGAGCGTGTGTTGCAGTGTTGTGTCGGCTTGGCGGATATCCTGGTCGGTCATCAGCGTATACAGCGCGGGCGAGCTACTCCAGGGTGCGCTTTGGCAGCCCGTTAGGAGTGTGTACAGTGCTACTGTGGTGAGTGAGTGCTGGTGTTTCATAATCAGTCTACCTATTTTGGCAGAGTGGATGACAGCTTGTCTGTCCGCTACAGCGTTGGTTTTGGGCGGCTTACTTCCAGCCGTTAGCAATCGCAGAGGCTTCTTCGTCCCTGCTCATGTCTGAGCCTGATGGTGAGAAGTCCTTACTGCTATGGCTACCGGGGCTGCGATGACCTTCGACTGCGTCATCGGCACCACGTCCTCGACCGCGATCGCCTGTTCTATCCTCGTCGCTGCTGTGGTCGCCGTCACTGCGATGACCTTCCACTGCGTCATCGGCACCACGTCCCCTACCTCGGCCTCGACCTCGGCCTTCGTCGTCGTCGCTGCGGTGACCTTCGACTGCGTCATCGGCACCGCGTCCTCGACCCTGATCGCTGTTGCTGTGATGATCTTCGACGGAATCGTCGGCACCACGGCTCTGCTGACTGCTGCCAAACTGATGGGCAAAGCCGTGCTGTCCACGGCCTAGTCCGCGACTGTTATGATTGTCGTCGTCACGGTTGTTGCTGTGTTCTGTGCGGTCATCGTCATCGCTGCTGCCGCTGCGGCTATTGTCACCATCGTCGTCGCTGCCACTGCCGCTGTTATCTCCACTACTGCCGCTATCGCTGTCATCACCGCCGCTCCCTCCGCCGTCACTGTCGCCGCCGTCACTTCCACCGTCATCGCCCCCTTTGTTATGGACTAGGTAGTCATCGGCGATATAGCTATGGTTACCGTCGAGTAACAAATTGTAGACCTGGGTCTCAGGATCAGCTTCGATCGAATCGATCTGTCGTAGCTCGATAAGTTCAAAATCAACCGCTGGGGTTGGTTGCAATGCTAAGTTTCCTTGGTGGCTGAGACTTAGTTGGTATTGTTTAAAACGATACAGTTGGTCGCCAACCTGCAAAGACTGCAGTCGTAGTTGAGGGTTCTCTTGTTGGGTCATGGTTGGATCGATCGATTTCCAGCCCTGGGCGCTCATGAACGGGTGTTCGGCGGTGACGAAGAAGCCACCGCCGTTGAGGCGGTAGAGTCGCCGTCCAGCCAGTGCTACCTGTTCGATGCCGATCACACGGTTTAGTCGGCCTTGGTGGCCGATCACGTAATCACCATGGCGTACGGCTTGGATAGCCTTAGTGGAACCGTCGGCCATCAAAATTTTGGTGCCGGCAATAAAGCAGGATCTGGCTTGAGCTTCGGGGTAGCTGAAGAAGCCGCCGTCGCTATCGTAGAGGTTGGGTCCCATGGCCAGGATGGCTGCCAGGGCGCTACAGGTGATGATGCGAACCGCTTGGTGTTTAAACGGCTTTTTGGTGGTCTTTATTGGTCGGATGTAGTTCATGGTCGGCTCCTGTCTCGGCTCCCGTTTTTAATAACTGGGGGCTGGTACTGGTTGTTGAGTGGCAGTGGTTAAGTTGCTGTGTGTGGCAGGACAACAGTTCACCGATAAAAAAAATCCCTGCATTTAGATAAAAAATTAAACTTATTTTCAGGGATTAAAGTTTCGACTGAGGTGTTATGGCCATATCACCAAGTATGAACGAATGTTAACCATATGAATCGATCCCGCTCTCAGACCATTCAGTCGATCGTTGCTCTACAGCCGCGCTTAAGGCGTTTTGCATACGGCTTATCGGGTTCGATGGATGAGGCTGATGATCTGGTTCAGAGCGCTTTTGAGCGTGCGCTGCAGCGACTCGATCAGTGGCAGCAGGGAACCCGAATCGACAGCTGGATGTATCGGATCGTACAGACGGGTTGGTTGAATCGGTTGCGAGCGGGGCGGGTTCGTGGAGAGCATCTGGCATCCGTTGAGCTTGAAGAGCAGGGGAGTGATCGCTCTCAACGTCAGACCGAGGCCCAAATGCTGCTAGATAAGGTAAGGCACTGTATTCAGAAGCTACCGCCTGATCAGCGGGCTCCATTACTGCTGATCTCGGTGGAGGGGTTGTCGTATAAAGAGGCCTCCGAAGTGTTGGATATTCCGGTCGGTACCTTGACCAGTCGATTGGCTCGAGGGCGCGTTGCGCTGCTGGTAATGATGGAACCTACGACGGCGACTGGTCTCAATGAAGCAGGCAGTGTTAAGCCACAATCCAACCAGCGGCAGAGTCGGTCAGACTCGGGAGTAGTGATATGAGCCTATCTATCGAAACTCAAACATTGATGGCGTATATCGATGGCGAGCTGGAGGCTGCCGAGTGTCAGCAGGTTGAACAGGCGCTGGATGCCCAGCCACAGTTACGTCAGCAGTATGACCAGCTTAGTCAGCTCGATGGCTTGTTGGGCGCGGCGCTCAGTCCTGCGCTACAAGGAGTTCAGCCCGAATTGGATAGTTCGAAACCGGCGCAGCATTCGCAGGCGTGGTGGCAGAGGTTGTTGCAGCCATGCTGGTGGCGGCAGTTCGGTGTTGTCATGGCTTGGCGGGCGGGGGGGGCTACTGCATTATTGGTTATGGGTGTTTTAATCGGCAGTGGCTATGAGCGACAAGCTCAGCAGAAGGCGCTGGTTGCGCAGCAACAGCAGTTGCAACATGTGATTGATCAGGCGCTTGAGACTCGCTTGAGTGGTGATTCTATGCTTTGGGGGGACGGTGCCGGAAGTATCACGCCTGTGCGTACCTATCGCTCCCGACATGGTCAGTTCTGTCGGGAGTTTGTCTTCCATGGTGGCGATGCCGTTATCGTTGATGCTCGGGGTGGTGTTGCTTGCCGTGATGAGCAAGGCTGGCAGATAAAGGCGCACTACTACCTTTGAGCGTTGGTCAACCGGCTGCGGTGGGCAGCTTAAGGGGATGGCGGTGGTCGGTGTGAGTGAGCAGACTAGCGCTCATAGTCTTGTTTGATCTGCCAGTCGTTATCGGTCTGGAACTGATCCCACTCTTGTTGCTGCTTATCGGATTGTGCTTGTGCCAGTTCTGACTCGGCTTTGAGTTTTTCTTTGGCGGCTTGTAGGCGTGAGCGAAGATGTGCGATGCGTTTGTTGAATTGGTTGTTGGTGTTGATCGCGATAAGTTTTTTCAAGCAACTGCTGTAGTGAACGGCGGCGGCTTTCACATTCTTGTCACCTTGTTCGGCGGTGCGAGCGCTGATTAGGGTAAGGTCGATGCTGACCAGTTGAAACAGCATCTTTCCCTGGTTGACGTATTTGACCGCAGTGCTCTTATCTAGTGATCCCTCTTTGTTCATTGCCACGATAGTGTTAACCAGGTCTTTGATTCGTGCGCGAATACCTTGGCCGGTAATGGTGTCGTTAAATGGCGCTTTAAGCGAGTCTAGTTCGTCGTTGTGTGGTTTCTGACTGAGCTCTTCCAGCTGGTTCAGTTGTTGACGTGCGGCGCTGTGGCGGGCTTCCAGTGCCAAGATGGCCGAGCAGTTTTGCTTAAGCAGGCTTAGCAGAAATTGGCGTAGCTCCGCTGTCATATAATGGTTGGGTATATCGGTGATCATACCGCTGAGATTGCGGATCCGCTCGTTTATGATGGTGATCTTACGTGCCCGCTCTTTACGGGCGTTTTCAACCGACTGAGCGATCAAAGCTGCGCCAACCATTACCACAATGCCGGCGATTATCAATGATACGATCAAGGCGGGGCTCATCTGGACTCCTGGTGTGCTTGCAGCTGGCTGCAAAAGGCGGCAGCGATCAAGGCGTGACTATCGTTCTGAAGATAACCTGAAGCAGCTGATTCATCAATGGCTTAATCGATAAAGCTAGCCGAGAGTAGGCTGCTTGGGGCTAAATTAGAGATTGACATCTGGTGGCAACTTTTTTATCAAAATCACTCAAGTTAATCGACCGCTAAGCGATAACCCTACTGCTATCATGGAGGATGGGTAGAGTGATTGTATTTATATGGATTTTATTAGGTTTATCGTTTTCGTCGCTGTTTGCGGTGATTGGCGCGCGGCGGTTTTTGGCTCAGCAATCCGACTCGAGCCATTGGACATAAAGATTGTGAAAAAAGTCCATTTCCTGGCTTGACGCGTTTTTACTAAATCCCTATTATACGCGCCTCCTTTGTTGAGGATTACAAAGGTAGTACGACGTCCCGTTCGTCTAGTGGCCTAGGACACCGCCCTTTCACGGCGGTAACAGGGGTTCGAACCCCCTACGGGACGCCATCATACAGCTC